>JAKSBI010000210.1 GCA_022361215.1 Hyphomicrobiales bacterium
AGAAGACATGATCGGCTCATGATGGAGAGAAGTCTTTGCCGGAGAACGTCAGGAACTATAGCGCGTGACGAAAAGATGCGCCGCGCATGAAGACCGGAAGGCCCATCATGCGCGGCGTCAACTGGCGAATGTTCTATCGCTTGTCGTAGTTCGGAACCGGATATTGCGGCTTCGCCGTTGCGACGCTCGGCGGATAGACCACCTCGAGACCCTGTTTCTGGTTCTGCATCACCACGAATTCCATCTGGATCTGCTTGCCGTTTTCAAGGATCTCATACGGGCCGGTCATGACCGTCAGCTTTTTCGACAGGTCGAGGGCGGCCTGCTTCAGCTTGGCGGGCTCCAGCGACTGGGCCTTCTTGATGATCTCCTCCAGCACCGCGCCGGCGCCATAGGCGAGCGCCGTCTGGAAGTCGGCCGGGTACTTGGCGTTCGGGAACAGCTTCTCGTAGCGCGCCTTCACCGTGTCGCGGTCGAGGCCGGCATTGACCTTCCAGCGCACCTTCGGGTGCCAGAGCGTCTGGCTGAACAGGTACTTGGCGTCCTGGCCGATGCCCAGGAACTGGGGCTGCGAGCCGTAGAACATGTAGGTCATGGGGAAGTTGGCGTCGAGCTCGCGCATCTGGCGCGCGATGTTCATCTGGTCGCCTTCGTAGGAGGCCGGATAGAAGGCGTCCGCGCCGGTGGCCAGCGCCTTCTGGATCATCACGGAGAAATCCTTGGTGCCCTTGGCGAACTTCTCGAACATGACGACGTCGATGCCGAGCTCCTCGGCTCGCCTCTTGACGCCCGCGGCCGTGCCCGCGGGGAAGGGCTCGTCCAGATAGATGATGGCGAGCTTCTTCACGCCCATGGCGCCCATGGCGTCGGCGCCCGGCTTGCCGAGGCGCGAGGCCGCGATCTGCGTCGCCGAGACGATGTATTTGTGCCCCTGCTCGTAGATCTTGTCCGACGAGGCCGACCAGATCACCAGGAACTTGCCGAAGCTCTCGGTGGTGTTGGCGGCCGCCGCCGTCAGGGTGGAGCCGAACGGCCCCATCAGGATATCGACCTTCTTGTCCTTGATCAGGGTCTCGTAGACCCGGGGCACCAGCGCCTTGTCGGAGCGGTCGTCCAGCGTCTCGAGCTTGATCTTGTGCTTCTTGCCGCCGATGTCGATGCCGCCTCTGGCGTTGACGTCGTCGATCCAGATCTTGAAGCCCCGCTCGCCGGACTGGGCGGCGAGCGCGAAGCGGCCGGTCTGGCTGACGGTCATGCCGATGGTGATGTCGGCCTGGACGGCGGTGGCGGCAAGCGCACCGCCCATCAGGGCGGCCGCGCCGGCCAGTCCCAAAAAGGTTCTACGCACGACGTTCATCTGTTGTCTCCCTGGGGTTGGGCCGGACGGCCCAGGGTTGCTGCGGACGTGGATCTTCCTGTGCCGGCCCAGCCCCGCCAGGCCGCACAAGCCTTTGACGGCGCAACTTTATACATCCCCCGGCGGGTTGCAAACGCGGGCGGGCGATTAAGAGCTGTTCCGGATGGGATGGGGGCGTCGGCCGGACGCAAGGGTTGCCGGTGTTCGGTCGGTCGGCGGTGTGCCGACGTCTGCCTCCGCCTACCGCTTCGGGGCCGTCTTCGCGTGCGAGGACTCTTTGCGCACCGACGTGGTCCAGTTGCCGGCCTCGGCGGCGGGCGCGCCGGTCGCCTTCGCGAGCTGCCGCGACGGCTTGGCTTTGCTCTTGGCCGCCGCCTTGGGGGTCGGCTGCCTCTTGGCCGCGGTCTTGGCCTTGGCCTGCGACGGCGGCGTCAGGCTCTTCGGCTTGGCCACGCCCTTGGTGCCTCGCATGGCGCTCGTGGCGGCGGGCGGCTTCGCCTGGGAGACGGCCTTCCGCTCGGGCACCATGTCGCGCATGTAGTTCTCGTTCTTGCGGACCTGCTCCTGCGAGAGATCGACCTCCGCAAGCTGCCTGGCCTCGTCGAACTTGCCCTGGACGCCCAGGACCAGCGCCAGGTTCTGGCGCATGCGCGCCGTGTCGCGGCCGTCCTTGACGGCGCGCCGCAGCAGCTTCTCGGCGTCGTCCGCCTTGCCGCTCATGGCATAGGAGAGCGCGAGGTTGTTCAGAACGGAGGGAGCGTCGGGCTTCTGCTGCAGGGCGGCGAGGAAGTAGTGCTGCGCCTTCTCGTGCTGTCCGAGCTTGGCGTGCACCGCGCCCTGGGCCGACAGCACCTTCCAATCGGCCCCGCGGCGCGCCGACGTCGCCTGCTTCAGCAGCCGCTGGGCGAGCTTCATATTGCCCTGGGCCAGCACCAGCCGGCCGTATTCGCCGGCGATCTCCGTGTTCGACGGGTTCATCCGGTGGGCCTGGCTCAGCACCATGAGGGCGCGCTTCGTGCTGCCCAGCGCCTTCAGGTTGCGCGCGTAGGCAAGCGCCGCGCGCGGGTCCTTCGGGTTCTTCTGATACTGCCCCGCCCAATAGGTGGTGGCGCGATGCAGCGGGTTCTTGGGCTCGGCGAACTTGGCCTGCGCCGGCTGCCCGAAATTCGTATTGACCGAGCGCAAGGCGTGCTTCTTCTTCGTCTTGGACGTGTTGCACGCGCTCAGCATGACGACGATCGCGGCGCTCGCCGACAGTTTCCAGGCAAGCTGCCGCCATGACGGCGACGTCGCCCCAGCCCTCATCCCCATAGGTCGCATCCTTGGAGCCCCAGCCCCTTCACATGTTGCGTCAGGGTTATGATGTGGGACACAAGTCAACAAAGGATTAACTATAGAAGCGCGGAAGCAGGCCCCCGGCGTTTTGCTTTGAAGATGTTCGACTGCCCCTCGCCGCCGATATCCGCTCCGGTCTCGCCCATTGTCTTCCGCCGCCGACCTTGCCATTAATCGCGCGGCGCGAGGCGGCAGAGCGGAAAGGAACCATGGTTGCAGACACGATGAAAATCAGGCGCGCGGGGCTCGAGGCGCTGTTCCCGGGCGAGGACGACGGCGCCGCTGCGGTGCCGCTCTGGACGCTGTCGGGAGACCGGACGCCGGAGGTGCTGCCGGATCTGACCCCGACCCAGCGCGCCTGGCTCGACGCCACCGGCTGGAAGCCCGAGGCGGGCGCCGTCGCTCTGCTGCCGGACGCGGACGGCGCGCTGGCCGGCGCCGTCCTCGGCCTCGGCAACGCCGGCGGCGATCCGCTGCTGGCGGGCGCTCTCGCCAGGGCCCTGCCCGCGGGGCGCTATCGCTTCGCCGGCGATCTCGACGACCCGGAGCTTGCCGCCGTCGCCTGGGCGCTGGGGGCCTACGAGTTCTCGCGGTACAAATCCGGCGAGCCCCGCGCGCCGCGCGCGCTCGTCCTGCCCGATGGCGTCGACCGCGCCGCCGTGCTGCGCATCGCCGAGGGCGTCGCGTTGGGCCGGGACCTGATCAACACGCCCGCCAACGACCTGGGCCCGGCCGAGCTCGAGGCCGCCGCCCGCGACCTTGCCGAGGCCCATGGCGCGGCCGTCGCCGTCACCGAGGGGGAGGCGCTGCTGGCGGAGAGCTTCCCCATGATCCATGCGGTGGGCCGCGCCAGCGACCGCCCGCCGCGCCTGATCGACATCGCCTGGGGCGAGGCGGGCGCGCCGAAGCTGACGCTGGTCGGCAAGGGCATCTGCTTCGACACCGGCGGGCTCAACCTGAAGCCGGCGCAGGCCATGTCCCTGATGAAGAAGGACATGGGCGGCGCCGCGGCGGTGCTGGCGCTGGCGCTGATGATCATGGATGGCAGGCTGCCCGTGCGCCTGCGCGTGCTGATCCCGGCGGCCGACAACAACGTCTCCGCCAACGCCTTCCGCCCCGGCGACGTGCTCGCCAGCCGCAAGGGGATCGCGGTCGAGATCGGCAACACCGACGCCGAGGGCCGGCTGGTGCTGGCCGACGCCCTGGCGCTCGCCGACGAGGAGGCGCCGGAGACCCTGGTCACCATGGCGACGCTCACGGGCGCGGCGCGCGTGGCGCTCGGCCCCGACCTGCCGCCGCTCTATGTGGACGACGACGCGCTCGCGGGCGAGATCCAGGCAGCCGGCGACCGGGTCGGCGATCCCGTCTGGCGCATGCCGTTCTGGGCGCCCTACGACAAGCTGCTGAAGGCCAGGACCGGCGATGTGAACCACATCTCCAGCGGCCCCTTCGCGGGCTCGGTCACGGCCGCGCTCTTCCTGAAGCGCTTCGTCGGCGCGGCGGCGCGCTACGTGCATCTCGACATCTACGGCTGGGTGCCGCAGGCAAAGCCCGGCCGTCCCGAAGGCGGCGAGCCCCAGGCCGCGCGCGCCCTCTACGAGCTCTTCCGGAGCACATATACGGCATGACCTCCGCCGGCCTCGATCCGCGGCTGCACCCCTTCCGGCCGGATCTGGCCGCCGTCGCCTTGAAGGACCGGGTCCGGGCCCCGCGCTATGTGGAGGGCCGGGAGCGTCAGGTCTCGGCCCCGGCCGCGCCGCTGCGCCGCACGCCCGAATGCGCGGCCCGGCTCGAGACCGAGGCGCTCTACGGCGAGCTGGTGACCGTCTACGAGGAGCGCGACGGCTGGGCCTGGGGCCAGCTCGCGCGCGACGGCTATGTGGGCTACCTGCCGGCCGAAACGCTCTCGGGCGAGATCCGCGACCGGACCCACCGGGTCGCGGCGCTGCGCACCCACGTGTTTCCGGAGCCCGCCGTCAAGGCGCCGCCGCTCCGTCTGCTCAGCCTGAACGCGGGCCTCGCCGTCCGCGCCGCGCAAGGCCGCTTTCTGGAGCTTGTGGGCGGCGGCTACGTCGCCGCCGCGCACGCCGCGCCCCTGGGCGAGCACGCGCCCGACTTCGTCGCCGTCGCCGAGCGCTTCCTCGGCACGCCCTATCTCTGGGGCGGGCGCACCAGCCTGGGGCTCGATTGCTCGGCCCTGATCCAGCTCTCCATGGAGGCCGCGGGGCTCCCTGCGCCGCGCGACAGTGACATGCTCCAGGCCGCCCTGGGCGAGGCGCTGGACACCGGCGATCTCGCGGCGCTGCGGCGCGGCGATCTGGTGTTCTGGCGCGAGCATCTGGGCGTCATGCTGGACGCGTCGCGGCTGCTGCACGCCAACGCCCATCACATGGAGACCGTGATCGAGCCCTTGGGCGACGCCATCGCCCGCGGCGAGGCGGAGGGCTCGGCCGTCACCGCCATCAAGCGTCTCCCCGCGCTCGGTGCCTCATGAGCGGCGCGGACGACAAGGCCCCCCGCGGCGCCCGCGCGGCGGCGCGCCGCAAGGCCGTGCTCTCGGCCTGCTACTGGCTCGCCATCCTCTGCCTGGCGGGGCTCGCAGGCGCGGAAGCCCTCGGCGCCACCCATCCCTGGATCCGCGGTGCGCTGATGGTGGGCATCGCCATTGCGGGCACCGGCATCATTATCATGCAGGCCCAGCGCCGCTGCCCCAACTGCGGCGCGGCTTACGGCTACTATCCGCGCCTGATCAACGCCAGCCGCTGCCGCCGCTGCGGCGCCGAGTTCCCGTCCTGGCCGCTGTTCGACGAGCCGGAGAAGAAGTAGAGGCGCGCGATCAGTCGCCCTTCTCGGCGGCGAACTCCGCCTCCAGCGCCTTCTCGAACGCCACCAGATCCTCCGGCAGCGGCAGGCCGAAGGCGCGCATCTCGTTGAGCTTCTCCCGGATCACAAGATAGATCTCGTGCCTGTCCTCCGGCTGGTTCTCCATCTGGCTGATGAGAAGCGAGACTTCCGCTTCCAGTTCGTCGAAAGCCATGATTCCGGATCCTCTCTCTCGACTTCTTAGACGTGCGGCTGGTCGCAAGCATAGCGCGCGCCGCGATGCAGCGCCGGTCAAGAGTGTCTTCAGCGGCGCGATGACCGAGGACCGCATGCGCAGTTGTCTCCTGCAGCTTGCGGCCCCAGAAACGCATTCACATCATGAGCCACCTTGATACAAAGAATGGCCATACGTCGCCAAGCAGCCACCTGTTCAGCACTGGGCTTCTGATCGTTGGAGCCATGGAGTCCGGTTTGCAATGAGCTTGCTCAATGACGTGCTCCCGCTCCTGATCGTCGTGGTCGTCTTCCAACTGGCCGTCTTTTCAGGTCTCGTTGCACTCGGGTTCGCCAGAGAGTGGGCGCAACGGCTCGAGATCTCCTTCAGCCGAAGAGCGAGGCGCTTGTTTTGGGCGCTGTTCTATTTGTGCGTTGGAATCGGCGGTTGGTACAAGCTCCAGCTTGCGGTCGAAAACATAGGTGGAAGAGCCAAGATTGAGCCGA
>JAKSBI010000438.1 GCA_022361215.1 Hyphomicrobiales bacterium
ACGGATGAGGCCTGTCGGGCAGGACAGGCAGGCGTCAGTGGATCAGGTCGAGGGCGTCGGTGCGCTCGGCCTGGTGTCGTTTGCACCAGGAGGGCCGGTCCGGCAGCAGGGCGAGGGCGCGGCGTTCCTGTGCGTCGAGGCATCCTCCGGCCGCCGCGAGCGCGCCCTTGACCAGGTCGCTCGGGAGCAGGAAGACCGGCCAAACGGAGATCGTCCCGTCGCGCGTGGCCGCCAGCACCGATCTGCCGTCGGGCGCGAACTGCGCGCTCCGCACCTCGCGTCCGCCGAGCTTTATGGCGGCGAGCGCCTGGCGTGCCGCGAGATCCCAGATCCTGACGGTGCCGTCGAAGGAGGCGCTCACAAGGAAGCCGCCGTCCGGGCTGAACTGGGCGCCGCTGACCGTATCGCCATGGCCCCTGAGCACGGCCAGCTCGCTGCCGGACCCGGCATCCCAGAGCCGGACGGTGCCGTCGCTGGAGGCGGTCGCGACCCGTGCGCCGTCCGGGCTGAACGCCGCGCTGGTGACATCCGACCGATGGCCCTTGAGCACGACCAGCGAGGCGCCGGTGCCGGCGTTCCAGATCCGGGCGGTGCCGTCCTTGGCGCCGGTGACGATGCGTTTGCCGTCGGCGCTGAACGCGGCGCTGCGGACCGCCACGCGATGGCCGGTCAGCGTCTTCAGCCGCTCGCCGGTGCGCGTGTTCCAGATCCGGGCGGTGCCGTCCGCCGAGGCCGTCACGATGCGGCTTCCGGTCGGGTGGAAGGCGGCGTGAAGCACGGCGCCCTCATGTCCGCGCAGCACGACAGGCTTGGCCTCTCCCTCGACCTGCCAGATCCGTGCCGTGCCGTCGCCGGAGGTGGTGGCCACGCGTGAGCCGTCCGGGCTGAAGGCCGCGGCCTGCACCGCTTTGCCATGACCGGCGAGGGCGCGCAGCTCGGTCCGCGTTCGCAGGTCCCAAAGCCGCGTGCTGCCATTGGCCGAGGCGGTGGCGACGGTCTGCCCGTCCGGGCTCAACGCGGCCGAGAGCACGACGCCAGCCTGGGTGTGAAACGAGGCCGGCTCGGACAGGTCGTAGATCTCCTTGAGGATCGCGCGTTTCAGGTCGAGGGTCTGGCCGCTGGAGAGCGTCCAGGCCTCCGGGTGAACGAGCGCCTCGACGGCGATCAGCAGGCGCTGGAAGCGCTGCTTTCCGGTGCGCGGGCGTTTCGCCAGCGCCAGAAGGGTCTCCAGGCCGACGCTCGAGGCGCCGCCGCGTTGGGCAATCTCAGGCGCGTGCATGGCCACCATGCGCGCGGGGGCCTGCTCGGGCTCCAGCAGCGTCGGCGTCGTCCACAGCGTCGCCGGCGCCGGGTTGGCGACCGGCTGCTCTTGCTGCCGCTGCGGCGGCGTGGGCTGCGTTTCGGCCTTCGGCGTGGGCTGCGCTTCGGCCTTCGGCGCCGGCTCGGCCGGCGCATCCGCGCTTTTCGGGAAGGCCGTCGGTGTCAGCCCTGCGGTCCCGATCTGGGGAGATTGCAGATGCGCGACCTCCTGTCCGGAGCCGGCTGCGGGCGGGTTCGCGGTCTCCTGGGTCAGGTTGGCCTGCGCCGGCGGCGACGGCGGGGTGGAGATCGGCCCGGGGAAGACCAGAACGACCGCCGCGCCAAAGCAGAGCGCGGCCGCCACGGGCCCTCGAACGCGGGCACGCTTGCGGCGCCAGAAGTCCGGCCTGGTCTTGCGCGGCGGATCGTAGCACGCCAGCTCCTTGCAGCCCGACGCGATGATCTGCGGCCTTGCGCTTTCCGTGCGCAGCGCCTGCGCGAGCCGCGGCCACAGCCGGACGACGGCCGGCGACGGGAACTCGATCAGATGCTCGTCGCCTATCTGGATCCTCGTGAGCAGCCCGGCCTCGATGAGCTGGTCGATGATCTCGAGCATCTCTCTGGGGAAGGCTTCCAGCGGGGCCGGTCGCTTGATCGGCTGTCCGCGCGAGTTGCGCGTGACAAGCGAGTCCAACAGCGCGCGTTGCGCGGACTGCCGCTCCTCGATATGCGCCTGCGCCAGCTCGAGCGCCTCCTCGCCACCATGCGCGACGGCGGCCTCCAAGGGGCTTTCTCCGGCGCCGGCCGCAACGAGGCTGCGATAGCTCGCCTCGGTCAGGACGCCGGATCGATGATCGTCCCGGTAGATCCGGCGCAGGGCGTAGGCCATGCCGGACAGGCCCGCGCCCTTGGCGCGGGCGGCGTCCTGCTCGATGGCGCGCACCAGCCCCTCTTCGATCTTCAGGCCGGCGCGCTCGGCCGGACCGCGGATGATCTCGGCGTAACGCTCGGCGGGAAGCGGCGCGATGTCGACCCTGTCGATGCCGAACGTCGCCAGGTTGCTGTTGCGCAGCGTGCCCGCATCCTCGGCGCCGACCGTGGCGACCGCCAGCATCGGCAGGCCGCGGGCCATGATCACCGCCAGCATGGCCTGAAAGACCTGGGCCTGTGCGGCGCCCGAGACGTGGTAGATCTCCTCGAACTGGTCCACGGGCAGCAGGACCTCGGCATTGGCCGTCTCGTAACGTTCGCGCAGCTCCGCGACGCGAGCCTCCAGAAACGCGACAAGGCCGTCCGCGTCCGCCGCCGCCAGCTCGTCGACCCAATAGTGCCAGCGGTCCTGCCGGCCGAGGGCGGTGGCGAGCGAGATGGCGAAAGCATCGAGAGGGCGCAGCCTCGGGCGCATGGGCGGCAGCACGATGACGTTCGCCCGGTTCCTCCGGATGCTGGGCAGCACGCCGGCCAGCAGCAGCGAGGACAGGCCGCAGCCCGAAGGGCCGGTCAGCGCGATCAGGCGCGGCATGCGGTGCGCCAGGGCGGCGCTGACGCGCTCCATGACGCGGCGGATGTCCGCGCTCCTGCCAAAAAAGACGCCCGCTTCGTCGGGACGGAAGGGGCGCAATCCCGGATAGGGGGGCTCCTCGGGACTCCAGTCGAAGTCCTTCGGCTCGACCTGCTCGAAGGCGCGAAGCACCCCCACCAGCTTCATCAGATCGCGACCGTCGTCGCCGACCTTGAAGCGCGGGACGTCCTCGGCGATCCTGAGCTTGTCGCCCACGTCCTCGATGAGAACGGCGACGATCAGCGTGTCCGAGGAGCGCGCGGCGACATACTCGGCGAAGCATTGGCGGCAGAGAATCCAGGCGCGCGAGCAGATCAGGATGGCGACGTCGCTGTTGCGCACCGCCTCCACGGCCTGCTGCTCGCCGGACGGCGTGCCGTCCAGGTCGCTGCTCTGCCGGGTGCTCGAGATGGCGTGCGAAACCGCCGTCTCGGCCAACCAGGCGCGAAACGTATCGGCGACGGGCGCGTCCCGGCGCGCGTGACTCAAATAGAACCGTGCCACGGCAGGTCCGAATCCTCTCCTTTATCGGGCCTGTTGGCGACGCCAACAAAAAACCGGCTCGACCAGGTCGGGATCTGTTCCGAGCCTAATCATCACCAGCCCTTAGCGATCTCGGCAATGTATAACTGCAGAGCGCCATCCTCACAGTCATTTTCTACATCGATTGTGGCAAATTGTGGCGCGCGGGCATGAAAGATCGAGGTTCGGCCAAGCCGGCTAGCGAGTCAAATTGCCGCTGCCGGCGCCGTGCGACGCAAGCCGGCCGCACCAGGCAGGCAGGTCCGCGGGCAGGCCGAGGGCGCGCCGCTCTGCGGCGTCGAGGCAGCCGCCGGCGGCCATGTAGACCGACACCCTCCCGGAATCCCGGACAGCACCGCGCTTTCGCGGGAACGACGAAGAAGGCGGGTGAGTCGCCCCAAAGGCGTGTCCGCGTCAGGGGCTCCGGTCGCCGCTGATGACGACCTCGATGGTCTCCCACCTGAAGTAGTAGCGGTTGGCCCAGCCGCGATAGTTGTGCTCGAAGGTCAGGCTGGCGCGGCCGGGCGCCTTGGCCAGCACGCCGAAGCGCATGGTGTCCTCGTTGGCATAGAGGCTGGTGCGCTCCGGGGAGATAATCCAGCCGATGGGAGACACCTCCACCAGCTCCAGCCCCCGGCTCTTCTCCTTGACCAGACGCCAGCGATGGGCCGCGACGCGGTTCCCCGGAAAATCGAGAATGAGCTTCTGGCCGACCTTGGCGTCCCTGATGGCGCCGATCTTGTGATCGTCGCCCATGGCGGTGAACCCGATCACGGCGCATGCCAATACGGCGACGCCAAGCGCCGCCAGCAAGGTCAGGCGGGATGATAGCAGCGCTTTCAAAGCCATGCCCGATTTTAGCCCGATAAGGCTTAGCAGCGGGTTAAGCTCTTCTCGGCTGATTTTGCGGCCTACATGGCCGTGTGCCGGTCTTCAACACAATTCGCTGTCATGCTGTCGCGGGGCGCAGAACAGGATCGAGAGCGATGAGGGATCGCGAGGTTGCACAGCTCGTACGGGTCGCGACGGCGCTGGCATTGGCCGCCGGACTGAGCGTGGCCATCACCGGTTGCCGGGCCTCCAGCGCGGGCTCAGAGCCGGCGGCATCGCCGGTGGACCAGAGCCAGCCGGCGCCGGCACGGCGCGGCAGCTACTAAAGAGCGGACGGCTCCCGCTACCGGGCCTTCAGCTCGAATTTCTCGCAGACCTTGGCCTTGAGGGGCTCGCTGCCGGGGCAGGTCAGGGTCTTGGCCGGGCCCTTGTGGCGCAGGACCGCCTTCTTGCGGGAGACGATGCGGCCGGTGATGACGTAGCTCACGCCGGGGTAGCGGATCACGCGGCTGAACGCGCCGCCCATATAGACCGGGATGATCTTCTCGCGGTGGATGCGGTAGACCGAGGGCTCGCCGACGGGACAGCTCGCGCGCACCACCAGATTGGTGACGTGGTCCTTCTTGCGGTCGTAGAGCATGCTGACCCAGTGCTGCAGGCCGTTGCACTGACCGGTGAAGGTGTACTGGCGCTGCCCGGCAGGCGCGGCCCATGCGGAACCGGCGGCGGCCGCGAGCGAGAGCGCCAGAAGGGCGCAGGCGAGGCGGATTGGACGGGCGTGCATGGTCTCAATCTTGGTCTCGGCCGGGCTGGAGACGCCGCTCAATTGGGGCGGTTCTGCGACGGACCGCGGCTATCCTTGGCGATGCCAGACTCACAGCTTGTAGCATCGGTGCCATGAACCGGCCGAACTATAACGGCTGAAGGGGTAAATCGCCATCGTCGGCGGCGCCGGGTCCATCCGGCCCCGGATCGCGAAGCGGTCCCTGCGCAAGCTGGAAAAATCCCAGCCCTCCGAGATCTCGGGCGGTCAGGCGGGCACCCGGGACGACATCTATGTGCACGGTCCCGAGAGCGTGCGCGTGCCGCCCGACGCCTGCCGCTCGAGTCCGTCGACGATCCGCACGAGGCGGCCGCGGCGCAGTCCGACGATGCGCTGACCGAGGCCGAGAGTGCCGCGATCGTCGAGATGTCGGGCGCCGTCTCGCGGCCTGACCGTCAACCGGTTGCAGATGGCGGGAAGCGGGTTAGGAGTCCAGGACCGCCGGCAGGGGCGGCAGGGAGTAACGCTCCTGCTGATAGGCGTGGATGTCCTCGAGCAGCTCCGTCAGCTTCTGGCGGAACTCGATGAGCAGCTCGTCGCGGTCGATCATGTCGCTGGGTGCGACGAGCTGCGGGAACCGATTGGCGAGATCGCGCACGAAGCTGTGATGGTCCGGCAGGGCGTTGTCCGAGCGCACCGGGTCGCTGTGCAGCATGGGGGCGTAGCTGCGGATGGTGCCGAACAGGGTGAGGAACAGCTTCAGCTCGCGGCGGATGATCGCGATGCGCTCATGCAGGCCTTGCAGGGCGTCGAGGGCGAGCAGCAGCTCCTCCTTCTTGCCGCTGCGCCGGATCGCCTGGCTGACGCCGGCGGGCGGCTCGAACGGCCGGACGCTGACGATCAGATCGCGATACCGCTTCAGCAGCGCGATGTCGTCGAGCGTGGCGCGCAGGATCCGGTGGCTGGTGGGGTCGAGATGGAAGCCGTCCGAGACGCGCTTGATCAGGTCGATCTTCGGCTGGGCGCCCTCGAAGTTCGGGGCGATCTGAGGCCAGACGCTGTCGGACAGCCCGAGGCCGCTGAAGAGCAGCGTCTCGAGCAGAAATTCGACCTCGTTCCAGGCGAGCGTTATGGCGCCGATGCCGCGGATCTGCAGCTCGGAAATGGATCTGCGAGGATCCCGATGTGCCGTTCGAGGTTGTGTCCCCGGAACCTCGTGCCGCATTGCTGGTGTCGTCCGTTGTTGCCTAACCGTTACCTCGACTTGGACGCGCATCATTCTGGCAGTGAACATTCGGGTTGAAAAGCGCGGAAAGGTGACCCCCGAGTTTTGCACAGATCCCAAGATGCCGTCCGGCGCGTGCATGGCGTTCGCCCCCCGCGCCGCCGGCCGGTCAAGGCCCGCCGGCAGGTCGGAAAAAGGTGCCCCGATGCGTGGGATCGGGGCCGATACGGGGTGCGTCGAGCCATGGCCGACGCCGCTATCGACGGTAGGGCAACCGTCGGACGAACTGAAAGGAAAAATGCATGTGGACCGGTAATTTGCGGTCGACTGTTGCTTGGCGACAACAGTCGGGCCGGTAAATCGGCGGGGTTTTACTTCCCGGCACCGGCCGTGGCGGTCGCCGCGAGACCGCCAAGCCGGCCTTGAATTGCAGACGACTTGGTTTCAGGGTGGGCGGATCGCGGGCGACTGACGGAGGATTTGGGCTTGAGCCTGTGGAAAAAACGCTTCGCTCTGGGGATTTTGCTAGGGTTCGGGCTGCTGCTCGCGGGCCGTCCCGTGCAGGCGGCGGCGCTCTGCATGTCCGATGCGGAGCTCAAAGCCTATTCCTGGGAGGCGCTCTCGGTGGGGCTGGATCAGTTTTTCTGGTCTTGCGAAGGAGCTTACGGCGACCAGCTCGAATCCCACTACGCGCAGCTCAGGATCATCCGCGCGGCGCGCAGGCGATTCGAGGCGGCACGGGCCGAATCGGACGGCGGCCCGCGCCGGAGGCTCGCCGTCCGGCCCTTCGAGCGCAGGTTTCCGGGGCAGGGGCCGGCCGCCTTCGAGCAGAATGTGAGGCGCCACGCGCGCGGCTACACCGCCAACGCCGAGCCGAGCGTCGCGACCTGCAAGCTGCAGCTCGAGAACTGGGCGAAGGCCATCGAGCGGTTCGGGTTCGAGCGGAGCCTGGACCGGTTCGCGACAATGAGCGTGGCCACGAGCGAGGCCCTCGGCCGGCGGCCGCTGCCGAAATGCCGTTGAGCGGACCCGGGCGCCGGACGGCTCGCATGCACATCGGAGCTGCCCGGTTAATCTATTGAGGAATAATGGAAAATCAGCGCATCCCCTGATGCCGGCATAGCGCTTCGGACTTAATTAACGATATTCGCGTCGAATCGAGGGTTACGGGAACCGGCAGGTTCCGTTCGCGGCGAGCCCGGGGGGACACCAGAGCCACGAGGATGATTGAGGCCCCGCGCGTGGCTGGCGGCGATCATCGCGACCACGTTCAAAAGAGTCGGACTCAAGGGAGGAGAACACAGGCACCACGAGCAGGAGAAATGCAATGTGGAAAGCTGTTCTTGTTCTCTTCATCGTCTCCGATCTGGCGCCCCCATCGATGATGCTGGGCGAGTTCCCCGAGGTCTTCCTCACGGAATCGGATTGCAAGACGTTCGTCGCCTCGAAGCGCGACGACATCAAGGGCAAGGTGGAGATCGTCGCCGCGGACGCGGAGCAGGCGTTCCAGGTGATCGGCCACCGGGCAAGCTGCGTCATGGACACCTCGGGCCAGCCCACCTGACGGCCGGACCGAAGGCGTCTGGAGGGAGCTGAAACGGGGACCGACGGTGCGCCCGGAGGTGTGGCGCCGATGTCGGGCGAGGCCCGCGGCGGCCGGCTCAGTCTGCCGCCGGCGCACGATCCGACATGACCGCGTTCAGCTCCGCGAAGGAGGCGGCGCGGGCGCCCCAGGTGAAGGTGCCCTTCTCCTTGATCTCCGTTGCCGCGCGCAGAACCTCGCCGAGCGCGGCGCGGGCCAGCGCCGAGCCGACGCTGATGCGCTTGACGCCGGCCGCGGAGAGCTCGTCCACCGAGATCTCTGCGCCGGCAATGCCCATGACCACGTTCACCGGCCTGGAAAGGGCGGCGCAGAGCGTGCGGATGTCCTCGATATCGCGCAGGCCCGGCGCATAGAGCACGTCGGCACCGGCCGCCTCGAAGGCCTGCAGCCGGCGGATGGTGTCGTCCAGGTCCCGGCGCCCGTAGAGATAGTTCTCGGCCCGGGCCGTCATCATGAAGGGATGCGGCGCCTTGCGGGCGGCCTCGACGGAAGCCGCGACCCGTTCCACGGCATGGTCGAAGTCGTAGATCGGCGCCTCGGGATTACCGGTGGCGTCCTCGATGGAGCCGCCCACCATGCCGGCGCCGGCCGCGAGCGCAATGGTCTCGGCGGCGGTCTCGGGCGCGTCGCCGAAGCCGTTCTCCAGGTCGGCCGAGACGGGCAGGTCGGTGGCGCCGGCGATCTCGGCGATATGGGCCAGCACCTCGTCGCGCCGGACGGCGCCCTTGGCGTCCTGGCGGCCGAGCCCGAAGGCGAGCCCGGCGCTGGTCGTGGCCAGGGCCTCGAAGCCCAGGGCCGCGAAGATGCGCGCGGTCCCGATGTCCCAGGGGTTGGGAATGACGAAGGCGGTGTCCCGCGCGTGGAGATCCCGGAAGCGTTGGCCTTTCTCGGCGAGGCTCATGTCTCTGTCCTTTGCAGTAGAGCTTTATCGATGCGAGCGTATCCGCTTGCGTCAGGCTTACCCACCCGAAACAGGGCGTCCACGGATGGCTGCGGGAGGGGGTGAAAGCGGTCGTTCAGGCTCAGAGCGTTTCAGGCGGTGGCGGCTTGCGCCTCCTTGGCTGTCATGGCGGCGAAGGTGGCGTCGAACAGGCTGCCGTAGCCCGGCTGCACCTCGTCGATGCCGAGGATCCTCAGGCAGTCCGCGAAGGTCGCCTGGTTGGAGGTGACGACGGGCTTGCCGAGATCGGCCTCGAGCCTCTCGATGGTCTCGATGGTGCGGAGGCCCGTGCAGGAGATGAACACGGCCTCGGCCTCCGGACGGTCGACCTCGCGGGCACGCGCGGCGGAGACTTCGGGAGCGCACTCCTGCATCTCGGCGGCGCGAGTGATGCCGCCGCCCTTCCAGGCCACCACGTCGAAGCCGTGCGCCTCCAAGAAGTCGGCCTCGAGCGCCGTCATCTCGTCCGTATAGGGCGTGGCCATGGCGAGCCTGCCTATGTTCAGCAGCCGGAGCGCGTTGAGCACGGCCGACGTGGTGGTGGTGGCCGGCACGCCCGTCGCCTCCTCGATGAGCGCGGTCAGCGACCGGTCGTAATCCGGTCCGCCGACGAAGCTGCCCGACGTGCAGGCGAAGGCGATGACGCCGACGCGGGCGTCGGCCACCTCTCGTGCCGCGCGCGCCGTGTCGTCGCGCATGGCGCGCAGGCTCGCGGGCGTCACGTCCTTCAGCATGATCCGGCCCGCCAGCGTCGTCACGCCCTCGGGCGCCATGCGCTGGAACTCGGGCTCGACGACGGAGTTGGCCGCCGGAACCAGGGCGCCGATACGGCCGCGCCATCCATACATGCTTCTGCTCCTTGCGCGAATGGGCTCTAATCGCTGCGGACAACAAGCATAGAGGATAAGCGCGTGAGCACGGACAGCAATCTTCGCGTCAATGGAGGACGGCTCTGGGAGAGCCTGATGGAGATGGCCAGGATCGGGGCGACGGAGAAGGGGGGCGTCTGCCGCCTGACGCTGACCGATCTGGACAGGGAGAGCCGGGACCTGTTCGTCGACTGGTGCCGGGGGGCGGGGCTCGAGGTCTCCGTGGACCGCATGGGCAGCCTCTTCGCCCGGCGCGCCGGGGCGGACGACGCGTTGCCGCCGGTGATGGTCGGCAGCCATCTGGACAGCCAGCCCACGGGCGGCAAGTTCGACGGCGCGCTCGGCACGCTCGCGGCTCTCGAGATCGTGCGCACGCTCAACGATCTCGACGTGCGCACCCGGCACCCGATCGAGGTGGCCATGTGGACCAACGAGGAGGGCTCGCGCTTCGCGCCGCCCATGGTGGCCTCCGGCGTCTTCGCGGGCGTCTTCACGCTGGAGCAGGGGCTGGCCTGCGAGGACACGGACGGCAAGACGCTCGGGGCCGAGCTGGCGCGCATCGGCTATGCCGGCGACCGGGCGGTGGGCGGCCGTCCGGTGCACGCCTTTTTCGAGATCCATATCGAGCAGGGGCCGATCCTCGAAGAGGCGGAGATCGACATCGGCGTCGTCACCTCGGCCCAGGGCCAGCGCTGGTACGAGATCACGCTGACGGGCGTCGAGGCCCATGCCGGCCCGACGCCCATGGACCGGCGCAAGGACGCGCTGCTCGGTGCGGCCCGCGTCGTGGAGCTGGTGAACCGCATCGGGCTCGACAACGCACCCGACGCCTGCGCCACCGTGGGCATGATCGAGGCGCGCCCCAACTCCCGCAACGTCATCCCCGGCGAGGTGTTCCTCACCGTCGATTTCCGCAATCCGAGCGACGCGGTGCTGTCCGAGATGAACGCCGCGCTGAGGAGCGGCGTGGCGGACATCGCGGCGGCGACCGGCCTGGACAGCGCCATCGCCCAGGTCTTCCACTACCCGCCGATCCCGTTCGACGAGGCCTGCGTCGGCGCCGTGCGCGCGGCGGCCGAGCGGCTGGGCTACAGCCATCGCGACATCTATTCGGGCGCCGGCCACGATGCCTGCTACATGGCCAAGGTGGCGCCCACGGCCATGGTGTTCACGCCCTGCGTCGGCGGCATCAGCCACAACGAGGCCGAGGACTGCAAGCCCGAATGGGTCACCGCCGGCGCCGACGTGCTGCTGCATGCGGTGCTGGAGACGGCCGGGATCGTGGACGGTTAGGCCTCCTGATCGCGCGCGCTTCGCTCCCAGTCCTCGCGGGTCAGGCGCATCAGGCGTCCCGGCGCATAATGGCCGCGGCCGCGGGACCAGACGTCCCGGCGCTCCGTCTCGGCGAAGCCGCACTTCTCGAGCACGCGGCCGGACGCCGGGTTGTCGAGGAAATGATCGGCGTCGATATGAGGGGCGCGCAGCGTCTCGAAGGCGAGGCCGAGCATGGCGCGGGCGACTTCGGTGGCATAGCCGCGGCCGCGTTCGGCCGTCGCAAGCCAGTAGTGGATCGTCGGCGCTCCACTGCGCAGCCCGTGCAGGCCGGTCATGCCGATGAGCGGCGGTCTGTCGATCCGGTAGATGCCGAAGGCGAAGCCGTCCGCGCCCCAGTTCGCTTGCAGGCCCCTCAGATAGCCGGCTGCCATCTCCTGCGTGAAAGGATGCGGCATGCCCCCGAGGTTCTTCGGGATCGACGGGTCGGCGGCGATGGCCGCCAGGTGTTCGGCCTCCTCCGGCACCGGGCGCCGCAGCACAAGCCGCTCGGCGGTGAGGGTGTCGTTGGGGTTCACCCCCGATCCTCCGCGCGCGTTCGTCCCGACAGGGCATGCCGGCATCGATGGATCGGACGTTCCATGGGTGCTCAGGCGGCCTGGGGATAGCGCGCGGCGAAGCTCTTCGAGATCTGGCGGGCCAGCTCCTGCGCGATGGCGCTCGGGTTGGTCGGCGCCAGATAGATGTTGATGTAGTAGGTCGGCAGCGACGGCAGGCCGCTCTCCGGGCCGAGGATGGCGAGGCTCTCGGGC
>JAKSBI010000741.1 GCA_022361215.1 Hyphomicrobiales bacterium
CGCGGCCGGCGTCCGCATCGCCGGCTGCACCGTCCACTTCGTGCGCACCGAGATGGATGCCGGCCCGATCGTCGCGCAGGCCGCGGTGCCGGTGCGGGCCGACGATACGCCCGACACCCTCGCCGCCCGGGTGCTGGAGGCGGAGCACGAAATCTATCCGCTGGCGCTGCGCTTGGTGGCATCGGATGAAGCAAAGGTCGAGGGCGAGCGGGTCGTTCTGAGGGAGACCGGCGCGCCCGGGACCGGCCTGATCTCGCCTGCGCTCTGAATCGGCCGGAACCGCAACGAAAAAACGTGTCTATTGTGCAACTGCGGCATAGTAACCGTAGGCTCCGCCCCATGTGGACAATGCCGAGTTTCCGGTGCTACTAGATCGTCACAGAACGGTCAGAAAGACGACAGAGGCTGGCTTTTTCCTCAGCCCGGTCGCGAGCGACCTCCGCCCGGGCGAACGTACGGTTCCAGAGCGCAAAACAAGACCAATACCGCGCGCAGGGGGCACCCGCACTCAAATGACAAGGGGGACGATATGAGCGTCGCCTATTCCCATGCCCATGGGCTCGGCGAAGAGCAGAGCGTATGGTTCAAGCTCACGCCTCTCCTCAACCAGGACAACCCGATGGAGATCCTCCAGCGGTTGAGCGAGAAGTATGGCGGCGTGATCCCGGTCAATCTGAAGAATCAGCGCGTTGTGCTGCTGAGCGAGGTCGATCACTTCAAGCGGGTGCTGGTCCAGAACGCCGACAACTACACCAAGTATTTCGACGGGCTCAGGCCCATCTTCGGCAAGAGCATGATCACGGTCGACGGCGCATTGTGGCAGCGCATCCGCAAGCCGCAGCAGCAGGCCTTCCACCCGAACATGTTCGAGGAATACTTCCCCTATCTGATGTCCGCCATCAACTCGAAGATGGAGCGCTGGGCCGCGCTCGCCGAGAGCGGCGAGACCGTGGAGATGGTGGAGCAGACCTGGACGCTCGCCGCCGAGATGGTCTGCAAGGCGCTGTTCGACCGCCAGGTGCCGTTCAACCCGCATTTCATCTTCGGCCAGGTCAAGGCCTACACCGATGTGATGAACCACAAGTCCATCCGCCTGAAGAAGGTCACCGGCGAGCTCGAGGAGATCACCCAGGAGGACGCCGCCAAGGCCATGGAGGTGTGGAACGGCGTGCCGGAGCAGGTGCTGGCGGCCGACGTCATCGACGGCCGGGAGAAGACCCTGCTGCGCATGCTGGAGGAGGCCGAGGCCGATCCCGACTTCCCCGAGTTCGATCGCCAGCAGGTGATCGACGAGATGAAGCAGTATCTGTGGGCGGGCACCGAGACCACGGCGCTGACGCTGGCCTGGTGCCTCTATCTGCTGTCCCTGCACCCGGACGCGGCCGAGAAGATCCGCCAGGAGGCGGAGCAGGTCTGCGGCTCGCGCGACCCGAACTGGGACGAGGTCACCCAGTTCAGCTACACGCGCATGGTGATCCAGGAGACCATGCGCCTCTATCCGCCGATCTGGGCGCTGATCCGCATCGCCGCCGGCGAGGACGAGATCGACGGCCACAAGATCCATGTGGGCGACAAGGTGGTGATGTGCACCTACCTGGCCCATCACAGCCCGAAATACTGGAACGAGCCAGAGCTGTTCCGTCCCGAGCGGTTCTCACCGGAGCGCATGAAGAAGCGCGTCAAGTACTCCTACCTGCCCTTCGCGGCCGGCAAGCGCTCCTGCATCGGCGGCGCGCTCTCGCAGATCGAGAACACGCTGGCGCTGGTGCAGCTCCTGCGCCGCTTCCGGCCCGAATATGTGGGCGAGATCCCCGCCAAGATCCAGTCGACGGTCACGCTCTGCGCCCAGGGCGGCCTGCCCTTCCGCATTCACAAGCTGAGCTGAGCGCCGCGGCCCTTCGCGGACGCGCGCGGCCAGTCGCCTCAAGTGCGAAGACTGCCGGCGGCTACCCGTCGGCCGCCGCCGCGTCCTGGAGTCCCGTCACGAAGGACGAGAGACCGGAGCTGCGCAAGGGCACGAAGCACTTGCCGGCCCGCTTGCAATAGGTCTTGGCGCGCCAGCAGGCCCCATGGCTCACACAGTCGACCGGGCACATGACGATATCGCCCCGCGACAAGACCTGCTGCAGGCGTCCCTCGCCGTCCTCCAGACCGCCGTCGTGATGGATGAAGCTGCCGTTGGCCCGCTCGACCAGGGTCCGGAAATAGCTCATCTGCGACGTTCGCCCGCCGACATAAAGCACCGTGGCGCCGTCCAAATCGACGAACGCGGTGTCGTCGCGGCGATCGCATGGCGTGGCGGCGTTGGCGAGACCGCTTTCGAGCAGCTGCTCCAGATGGTCCGCCTCGCCGATGGTGTCCTGCAACAGCCCGGCGAGCTTGCCGTTCTCCTCCGAGAGCTGCCGACAGCGCGCCTCGTGCCGCGATGCCCGCTCTTCGGCGCGCTCCAGCGCCGCTTCCAGCCGGCACCTCTCGTCCTCCAGGCGCTCAGAGCGCTCCGTCAGCTCCTGCACGGCGGATGTCTTCTCGTATTGCGCGAGCTGCGCCTCGAGCGCGACGAGACGTCCGTGCAGCTTCTCCTGGCCGGCCAGTCGCTTTTGCTGGTCGGCGATGATCGCGTTGCGCTGGTCCATCGCCTGCCGGTGCCGGATCTTGGTCTCCTCCAGCTCGACGCCGAGGCTCTGACGCGCCCTCTCCAGCTCATCGAGGCGCTTCAGGTCCGCCCGGTTCGCCGCCCCCACCATGTGGGAGAGCATATGCACGTCCCCGAACACCAGCTGGCTCGAAAGCTCGTCGATCAGCCTGTGGCTCATCGTCGCCCAGAAGGCGCCGGGGATCCGGCCGCTCTTCACGTTGTCGCGCCAATAGGCCATCAGCTCGTCGACGCTCTCGAAGCGCCTTGTGCGCTCGATCGCCGATTTGTACTTCTTGTCGAGGGCCTTGTGGATCAGCTTGGCCACCTCGCGCCGCTCCGTGACGAAATTCACGAAGGTCACGTGAATGGCGTACTCCGTGGCATCCGCCTTCAGCTCGATGCCCGCCCGCGCGGCGATGCGCTCGAGCTCGCGAATGGTCAGGCAGGTGCCCAGAATGGTGCAGTGATAGAAACCCTCGATCTCCCAGATCTTGCGGCGCTCGGTCCGCGGACCGGCGGCAAGCTGGCTGGCGATGCAGTCATTGCACATGGGTCCAACCCATGAGAACGGCCGGCTCCCGGCCCATCTCGTACCGCTCCCTGTGCTCTCGCACTCTCGCTGGAGCGAGCCGGCCCCGAGCGGGGGCCGGCTCCGCATCGCAGCTTTGGCTGGCGACCTCCGCTTCCTCGACGATCAACGAAATCAGCAGCTCCGGCGCGAGCATATGCATCCTCATCATGGCGACTCTGGCTCCTGTCATGGGCAGTCGGCAGTTCCGCTTCCCGCAGCG
>JAKSBI010000143.1 GCA_022361215.1 Hyphomicrobiales bacterium
GGGCCGGGCACGCAAGGCGAAGGCCCGAATGGAGATCGTCAGGGCGCGCGACGAATACACCGCGCTGGCGATCAAGATTCGCTCGGCCGCCCGTCTGGCGCGCGCGCAACTGCTCACCGCGCGCAAGACCACCCGCTACTACCGGCAGTCGGTGCTGCCCCAGAGCCGGAAGCTCGTGGCCGGTTCGCAGCGCCAATACAACGCCATGCAGCTCGGCGTGTTCCAGCTCATTCAATCGAAGCGCCGCCAGATCCAGGTCGGACAGCAATATGTGCAGGCGCTCTCCGACTACTGGACGGCGCGGGCGCACTTCGCCCTGCTGATGCAGGGCAAGCTTCCCGGCGAGGCCGGCAACGGTGGGACCCGTGTCGTGGCCGCCGCCAATGGCAGCGGCGATGCGGGCGGACATTAGGTGGTGTTGGGAGACACCGACCGAGAGATCAACGCAAAGGAGACTGCCGATGAAACTCACGCGCAGACAAGCGCTCGCCGGGTCCGGCATGGCCCTCGCCGGCGCCACATTGCTGGGCCGGGATGCGCTGGCGCAGGCCAGCCAGCACCGGGACCACGACATGCGAGGCTCCCATGCGGGCCAGGAGACGCGCGGCTCTCACGGCGGCGGGCAGACCTTGGCGGCCAAGCAGCCGACAGGACCTGCCGGAACCTATGCGCATCCCAGAGGCAACGACTGGTATGCCCGGACCGTCGATCCCGACGACAGCTATCCGCCGGGGCTGCCGGGCAAGGACTATACGCCCGTCGTCGTCCCGAACGGCGCCACCCTGCCCTTCAGGATCGTCGACGGAGTCAAGGTGTTCCACCTGGTGGCCCAGGACGTGCTGCACGAGTTCGCGCCCGGCTTCAAGGCGCAGTGCTGGGGCTACAACGGCCGCACGCCGGGGCCCGTCATCGAGGCGGTGGAGGGCGACCGGATCCGGATCTACGTCACGAACAAGCTGCAGGTGCCGACGGTCACGCACTGGCACGCGGTGATCCTGCCCTGCAACATGGATGGCGTTTCGGGTCTGACGCAGCAGCCGATCAAGCCGGGCGAGACCTTCCGCTACGAGTTCAAGGCCGTGCAGCACGGCACCTTCATGTACCACTCCCACAAGGATGCCATGACCCAGGAGGGCATGGGTCTGGTCGGCATGCTGGTGATCCATCCGCGCAAGCCGAAGCGGCCGCGGCCGGACCGGGACTTCTCGCTGATGCTGCATGAATGGGACATCAAGCCGGGCACCTATCGTCCGGACACGAGCGTCTCCAGCGGCTTCAACACGCTCACCCTCAACGCCAAGGTGTTTCCGGGCACGGCGCCGCTCGTCGCCAAGCTCGGCGAGCGCGTGCGGATCCGCATCGGCAACCTCTCCGCCATGGACCATCACCCGATCCATCTTCATGGGCATGCCTTCCGCGTCACCGAGACGGACGGCGGCGAGATTCCGGAGGCAGCGCAGTGGCCCGAGACCACCGTCCTGGTCTCGGTCGGCCAGACCCGGAACATCGAGTTCGTGGCCGACAATCCGGGCGACTGGGCCATGCACTGCCACATGACCCACCACACCATGAACCAGATGGGCCACGGCCTGCCGAACATGGTGGGCGTGAAGCCCGGCCGCCTCGACAGGAAGGTCGCCAACCTGCTGCCCGGCTACATGACCATGGGCACAGACGGCATGGGCGAGATGGGATTGCACGCGCAGCACATGGACATGCCGGAGAACAGTATCCCGATGGTCGGTGCGCCGGGACCCTACAGCTATATCGGCATGGGCGGCATGTTTACGATCCTCAAGGTCCGCGAGACCCTCGCCTCCTATGACGATCCCGGATGGTATGTGCCCCCCGAGGGGACCATGGTGCGGCCGGCAACGGCGGCCGAGCTTCAGCGCGACGGCATAGAGGCTTGAGGCGGTACGGCAGGAGGACGCGATGCGACGAAACTGGGTTGCGGTCGCCGCGATGAGCGCGTTTCTGGCCGCAGGCTTCGGCGGAGCCTCCTTCGTCTCGGCCCATATGGGCGCGACGGGGATCGTCAAGGAGCGCATGGAGCTGATGAAGGCTATTGCCAAGAACATGAAGGCCATGCACGCCATGATGTCGGGAAAGGCGCCCTACGACGCGGCGGCCTTCAAAACGGCGGTCGCCACCGTCAAGGGCCACGGCGGCGCGTCGATGACCAAGCTCTTCCCGAAAGGCAGCATGGAGCATCCGAGCGAGGCCACGGAGAAGATCTGGCAGCAGTGGGAGCGTTTCGAGACGACCGCCGAGCGCCTGGCGATGTATGCCGCTACGCTCGAGGCCATGGCCGCTGTGGGCTTACCCACCCGGGACGGCAGGATCGAGCAGCCGCCGAGCCGCGGCTCGGGGTCCATGGTCGACATGCCACCGCTCTCCGACGACGGTTTCCTGCAGGCGGAGCATGTCCGGCACGTACCGCCGCATATGGTCTTTAAGTTCATGACGAAGACCTGCAAGTCCTGCCATGAAACGTTCCGGGTAAAGAAACAGAGATGAGCATCGACAGACCGGTTTCGACACGACGTCTTCCATCTTCGGCTATTGGACGTCGGGGCTTGGCGGCGTCGCGGCGGGAGGTGCTTTGGGCGCTGGCGGCGGCGAGCGCGGGCATGGCGCTGCCCCGAGGTGTCGTGCCGGCACTGGCCGAGCCGGCCGCCCCGATCCTGTTGCAGGCCCGCCCAGGCCAGATGCTCTTGCGGGAGCCCGGCAAGGCCGAGACACCCATCTGGGGCTATGACGGGCGCGTGCCGGGCCCTGCGATCCGGGTCAAGCGCGGGGCGGAAGTGTGGGTCCGTCTGGAGAACCGGCTGCCGCAGCCGACCACGATCCACTGGCACGGCATCAGGATCGACAACGCCATGGACGGCGTCGTCGGACTGACCCAGGAGCCCGTGGCGCCCGGCGAGAGCTTCGACTACCGGTTCCGCGTGCCGGATGCGGGCACCTACTGGTATCACCCCCACAACCGGACCTGGGAGCAGATGGCGCGCGGGCTCTATGGCGCGCTCATCGTCGAGGAGGACGCCCCGCCCGACGTCGATCGGGACCTGCTGCTGATCGCCGACGACTGGCGCCTCGATGCGGCGGGTAAGATCGATGAAGCGTCCCTCGGCTCCCTGTTCGAGCGCGCGCATGCCGGCCGTCTCGGCAACGAGCTGACGCTGAACGGCGTTTCTCTGGCGGAGCTGGCGGTCAGGTCCGGGGAGCGAGTCCGTTTGCGGCTCTTCAACTGCTGCAACGCCCGCGTGCTCCAGCTCCGTTTCGAGGGCCTTGCGCCGCAGGTCATCGCTTACGACGGCCAGCCGACCGCGCCCTCCCCGCTCCCGGACGGCAAGATCGAGATCGCCCCGGCGCAGCGCGCCGACCTGCTGATCGACATGACCGGCGCGCCCGGCTCCAAGGCGGCGATCACCGAAGTGTCGAACGAGCGGCTGGTGGCGGGGCGCTTCGTCTACACGGCCGAGCCCAGGCTGGAGCGGGACTATGGGCCGCTCCGCCTGCCCGCAAACGGGCTGCCCGAGCCGAACCCGGCCAACGCCAAGGCCGTCGACCTCGTCATGACCGGTGGTGCCATGGGCAGGCTCAGGCACGCCACCTATAAGGGCCAGGAGATCGGTCTCCGCGAATTGGCGCGCCAGCATGGCCAGGTGTGGGCCATGAACGGCGTGGCCGGCATGCCGGAAACGCCCTTTTTCTCCGCCAAGCGCGGTCAGACCGTCGCCATCCGGATGGTCAATGAAACCCGCTGGCCGCATGCCATGCACCTGCATGGTCATCACTTTCGGGAGACACCGACCGCCAATGCGTCAAAGCGCCCGCCCTGGCGGGACACGATCCTGCTCAAGGCCAACGAGACCCGCACGGTCGCCTTCGTCGCCGACAACCCCGGCAAATGGATGCTCCATTGCCACATGCTGGAGCACCAGGCCGGCGGCATGGGCACATGGTTCGAGGTCGCCGCCTAAGCGCGGTAGTGTCGGCGAAAAGAAAAGGCCGGGCTCCTGGGAACCCGGCCACCGATGCAAAGCTTTGCCGGTTTCGTCGGTAGAGTGGCCTAATGGCCGGGAAATCCAAAACGATAGCGAACGCCCGCCTTGATCTCGTGGTTCCGGAGGTCGTCGACATTGAAGAAAGGATTGACGAAGAAGAACGAGTCGGCGCGCTCCGAGCTGACGTCGCCGAGATCGATGTAGCGGTAGCCCACATCGACGATCACGCGGTCGCTGACCTCGTATCCGACACCTGCCATGAGCGACCAGGCGAAATGCAGATCCTCGTCGCCGGCCTGTACCGCCGCCGGGTTGCAGAAGTTGGGCACCTCCGGTGCGCAGACCACGTCGCCCATCTGATGATAGGCGAAGCCGATGCCGGCGCCCACATAGGGGATGAAGCCGCTGAAGTTGCCGAAGTCGTAGTAGAAGTTAGCCATCAGCGTGTAGGTCTCGACGTCTGTGAACAGCGGATCGTTCGGGACCGGCGGCGCCGGTGGCACCGCGACGATGTCGCGCTCGTCGCGGTAACCGAAAACCACTTCCGCCCGGAAGCCGCGCAGCGACGGGTTGCCGCAGCCGATGCCGGTCTCCAGGAAGTAGCCGTCGTCGATGTCGTTGCCCGTGGTGGCGCCGTTGTAGTCGCCGTCGAAGCCGTCGATATCCCAGGAGTACCCC
>JAKSBI010000315.1 GCA_022361215.1 Hyphomicrobiales bacterium
CCAGCGTACCCGCAGGCGTGTCGAGACCGACGCCGTTGGCGATACGGCCATCGCTCGACGGGTAGTTGGACAGCACCACCGCGACGCGTCGCTTCTCTGCCGGCGTTCGCCGAAGCGTGATCCAATTCCGCGCGAGCCGGGCGACGAAGGCGACCCGGTCGGGCCTTGGGGCATGAGCGGCCAGGCTGGTCTCGGTGGCGTCGTCGTAGGTCTGCTCCGCCTTGAAGGAGATGGCACGGGTCAGCACCCGCCCGTCGATCTCGGGCAGCGAGACGTTCATGGCGATGTCGCGTGCGCTCAAGCCGCGCGGGTTGTCGCACCAGCCCGCCTCGTTCGAACCGGCAAGCACGGCTTGAAAGACGGGCGCGCCATGATGATCGAGCGGCGTGCCGGTCCAGTCCACTCCGGGCTTGGCGACCGCAAAAGCCGTCAGGTTGAGAACGACATCCGGGTTCGCCTCGGCGAAGACCCCTTGCAGGACCTCCGCCGCGACGCCGTCCTTGAGGCTGGTCACATAGATGGGTAAGGCATTGACACCGTCTTGGCGAAGGCCATGCACCAATGCGTCGACCGCGGCCAGATCGCTCGCCTGGATCAAGGCGCGATAGAACACGACCGCCGCGACCGGTGCCTCGTCGATCCAGTGGCCGCGCAGCGTGTCGAGGTCCAGGTGGACTTCGCCCGGCCAGTAGAGCCCCGCCTTGGGCAGCGGCCTGGCCGGCGCCGGCGCCTCGCCCTCGCCGAGCAGATGTCCGCCGTAGCGCAGGAAGTTCTCGTAGTTCTCCGGCCCGCCCTCGACCAGATAGCTCCAGAGCCGGTCGCAAGCCTCCTTGGGCACTGTGGCGTAGGCGTCGAGCACCGGATCGGGATAGGGCGTGCCGGGGACCACGGCCAGCCGGATACCCGACCCTCGCGCCAGCCGAACGACCTCGTCGAGCCCGTAGCGCCAATAGGACGGTCCACCCAGGAGACGCAGCACGATGAGCCTGGCGCGCTGCAGGGTCTGCTCGACATAGAGATCGACCGAGAAGTTGTGGGTCAGCTGCAGGAGGCTCGCGAGACGCAGGCTCGGCACGGCGTCGCCGAGCTGCCGTTTCGCGCGGGCAAGCCCTGCGATCTCCGTGTCGGCCGAGGTCAGCAGCACGATATCGCCCGGCGACTGCTCCAGATCCACCGGCTCCGAGCCGTCTTCGATACCGCCAACTTGTGCTGTCAGGAGATGCATCACACGCGCCGCGCTGGTGTCAGCCGGTCTCGGTCTTGCCGTCGGGGACCACAGCCAGATAGTCCTCGGCCAGCCGGGCTTGCGCTTCGCGCACGGCCTCCAGCAGCGGATCGCCCTCCTTGTTGCCCTGCCATTGCTCGAACATGATCAGCTCGTCGAGCGGCAACCGCTTCTCCCACCCCTTCGCCTGCAACTCGGGCCGGTCGAGAAACTCCGTGACATAGCCGACACAGAGATAAGCCACGGGCGTCACGTGGTCCGGCAGGCCCAGCGCGGCCTTCAGGGCCGACGTGTCGAGGATGCTCACCCAACCGATGCCAATCCCCTCGGCCCGCGCCGCCAGCCACAGATTCTGCACCGCGCAGACCGTACTGTAGAGATCGGTCTCCTTCACATGGGTCCGGCCCAGGACGACGGGACCGGCACGGTCATGGTTGCAGGTGATGCAGAGATTGACCGGTGCATCGAGGATGCCTGCGAGCTTCAGCTTTCGGTATGCGGCCGCGCGCTCATCGTCGAATTGGCGGGCGGCCTCCTCATTGGCCTCGGTGAACAGGGCCTGGATCTGGCGTTTCTTCGCCTCGCCGCGAATGACGATGAAGTTCCAGGGCTGCATGAAGCCCACGGACGGCGCGTGGTGCGCCGCCAGCAGGACACGGCCCAGCACGTCGTCCGGGATCGGGTCCGGCCGGAACTGGCTGCGCACGTCGCGCCGCGAGAAGATCGTCCGATAGAGGCTGGTGCGCTCCGCAGTGGAGAACGCCATCGCGGCGTCCGGGGATTTGGAGGTGTCCTGCATCAGATCGCTCGATGGGGGCGGCCGCCCGGCCGCAGCGGCACAGTCTAGCAGACCTCGGCCAAGGTGCGAGCGATGGCCGCATGATCCAGGCCGACCTCCCCTATGACGACCAGACGCGTCTCGCGCGGCTCGTCCGGCCGCCATTCCCTGTCGAAATAGCTGTCGACACGCGGGCCCACCGCCTGGACCACCAGCCGCATGTCCTTGTCCGCCACGGCGGCAAAGCCCTTGAGCCGCAGGATGTTGTGGGCGCGCATCAGCCCTTCGATATGACGCGTCAGATCGGCCGGATCTCCGACCACGCCGCCAGTGGCGACAAAGGAGGCGAAATCGTCGTGATCGTGGTCGTCTTCCTCGCCGCCATGATAGAGTTCATGGTGAGACTTGCGGTCGTCTTCCTCTGCCGCCGCACCAAGGCCGAGCAGCACCTCGAGGGGCAGGGCACCGTGGCGCGCGCGCACGACGCCGACGCCGGACCGCATCTCGGCCCTGACCTGCGTCTCGACCGTCTCGAGGCCCGCATCGTCGACCAGATCGGACTTGCTGACGACGATAAGGTCGGCGCATGAGACCTGATCCTCGAACAGCTCCGAAAGCGGCGTCTCGTGATCGAGCATCTCGTCCGCCTGGCGTTGCGCCTCGACGGCGGCCTCGTCGACGGCGAAGCGGCCTTCCGAGACCGCCGCCGCGTCCACCAGCGTCACCACACCGTCGACGGTCACCTGTGTCTTGATCTCCGGCCATCTGAAGGCCCGCACCAGCGGCTGCGGCAGAGCGAGCCCCGAGGTCTCGATGACGATGTGATCGGGACGCTCCGGCCGCGCCAGGATCTTCTCCATGGTCGGAATGAAATCCTCGGCCACGGTGCAGCAGATGCAGCCATTGGCAAGCTCGAGGATGTCGTCCTCGGTGCAATCCGGGTTGCCGCACGCCTTCAGCATCTCGCCATCCACCCCGACATCGCCGAACTCGTTGACGATGAGCGCGATGCGCCGGCCGTTGGCGTTCTCGATCAGGTGCCGGATGAGCGTGGGCTTGCCCGATCCAAGAAAGCCGGTGATGACGGTCGTCGGAATTTTCTGGGTCACGAGCACTCCTATGCCGTTTGATCCTTGCCGGGGCCCTTCAGCCGCATCGGCAAACCGGCGGCCATAAAGACCACAAGATCGGCCACCGCCGCAAGCTGCTGATTGAGCCGCCCCTGATGGTCGCGGAAGGCGCGCGCCAGAGCATTCTCAGGAACGATACCGAGTCCGACCTCGTTGGAAACGAAGATCACGGGACCCGCAAGACCGGCCGTTGCGGCAACCAACCGCTCGCTCTCATCCTCCGGCTGAAGGCCCTCCAGCAGCACGTTCGTCAGCCAAAGCGTCAGGCAGTCCACGAGCACCGCGGTCCCCGGTGCGCAGTGCTCCTCCAACGTCTCGACGAGCCGCAACGGCTCCTCGACGGTCTGCCAATCGGCGCCGCGACGCTCGCGATGCGCTGCAATGCGCGAAACCATTTCCGCGTCGCCAGCTTGGCCGGTGGCAAGATAGATCTTATGACATCCAGACTCGCCGGCGAGATTCTCCCCATAGTGGCTCTTGCCGGAACGCGCCCCGCCGAGAATGAGGCTGACTTTGGACAGCTCCGCCATAGATCGCACGTCTCCCGATGAGTTCCGCTTCGAATCAGGGCCGGCGTTCGAGACCGTTCTGCGATCGCTGCCGGTGGCCGACGAAGCCGCCCGAGCCGCTGCCCGCGAGCGCCAGACCCAGCTCACGAAACCGCCCGGCGCGCTTGGCCGGCTGGAGGATCTGGCGGTCTGGCTGGCCGGCTGGCAGGGCACACTAAAGCCTCGCGTTGCGCGCGTGCAAGCGGTCGTCTTCGCCGGCAATCACGGCGTCACCGCCCAGGGCGTCTCACCCTACCCGGCCAATGTGACCGCCCAAATGGTCGCGAACTTCCAGGCCGGAGGCGCCGCCATCAACGCCATGGCCGAAGCCTTTGGCTACGGGCTGACCGTCGCGCCGCTGGATCTCGACCGCCCGACACGCGATTTTACGACCGGTCCGGCCATGAGCGAGGCGGAGACCCTCCATGCGCTGAACGCCGGGGCTGCCGCCTTGGCGCATGACAACGATGTCGTTGTTCTGGGTGAGATGGGGATCGGCAACACGACGGTGGCGAGTGCCCTCGCTGCCGCCCTTTTCGGCGGCACGGGCCGCGACTGGGCCGGGCCCGGGACGGGATTGGACGCCGCCGGTGTCTCGCGGAAGGCAGACGTGATCGATGCCGCCCTGGCCCTGCATCGGGACCATTGCCATGGCGCCTTCGAAACGCTCCGCAGGCTCGGCGGGCGCGAATTGGCAGCCATCGCGGGCGCCGTTCTGGCCGCTCGGCGACGGAGGATCCCCGTCGTGCTCGACGGCGCCGTGGCGACCGCTGCGGTGGCCCCGCTCGCGGCCGCGACGTCCGATGCCTTGGCGCACTGCGTGGCCGGCCACGTATCGGCTGAGCCCGCGCACCGGCGCCTGCTCGAGCTGATCGGACTGCCGCCGCTGCTGGATCTGGAGATGCGTCTCGGCGAGGGCACGGGCGCTGCCCTTGCCGTCCAGATCCTGAAGGCTGCGGCCGCCACGCACGCGCATATGGCGACCTTTTCCGAAGCCGACGTCTCCAATCGGGACGACTGATGGCCGCGCACATCAGCAACACATGGCCGGCTGCCCGCTGGCGCGAGTTCGTCGCCGCCGGAAGTCTCCTGACCCGCCTGCCTCTCCCGCGCGTCGAGATGACGGATCCGCAGACGATGGCCAACGGCGTCTGGGCCTATCCTGTTTTCGGCGCCGTCATCGGTGGGTTCGGCGCGGCGGCCTTCGCACTCGCGCACGCGGCGGGGCTGCCGCCGTCGCTCGGCGCGATCGCGGCGCTTGGCGCGGCGGCTCTGGTCACCGGCGCTCTGCATGAGGACGGCCTCGCGGATTTCTGCGACGGCGTCGGCGGCGGGGCGACCCGCGAGCAGAAGCTGCTCATCATGGAGGACAGCCGCGTCGGGACGTATGGGGTGGTCGCGCTGGTCCTTTCGCTCGCCGCCCGCTGGGGCGCGATTGCCGCGCTGACAGGTCCTCTGGCTGTCGCGCTCACCTTGGTCGTCGCCCATTCGGTCAGCCGCGCTGCGATCACGACCATCTTCCTGCTCATGGCGCCGGCAAAGACCGAGGGGCTTGGTGCGGCGGTCGGGAAACCGGGTCTGACACCGGTGATGACAGCCTGTCTGATCGCCACTGGCCTCACTCTTCTGCTACTGCCTACGCCTCAGACCCTTTTGCTTCTGCTGGCGGGCCTGGTGGCCGTACTGCTGGTGGCATGGCTGAGCGCGCGTCAGATCGGCGGATACACGGGCGATGTCTTCGGCGCCGCTCAACAGGCCGTCGAGATCGCTGTCCTCTGGGCCGTCCTGGCTTCCAGCGGCTGAAGCACAACCACGGCGTGCGTTTCACCCCGCCACCTGTTGCTGCCGCGCAACACTCAAGAGAAATTCCGTAGTCGAAGCAAATGCGCCGAATTGACAGCGCGAGAAACACAGCCCTAGCCTGAGCGTCGTGATGGTTCCGCACGGATCATTTGAGTCCGGGCGGTGAAAAGGGAACACGGTGCGGCCCGCTGGGCCAATACCGTGGCTGCCCCCGCAACTGTAGGCGGCGAGTTCGCTCCATTATGGGCCACTGGCGGCGGTCTACGGACCGGCTGCTGGGAAGGACGGAGACAGGACGTCCGAGCCGCAAGCCAGGAGACCTGCCATCGCGAATGTCGCCCATCCACCGCGCGGGGTGCGCGCTGGTGCGGAGTATCCGTCGTGGCGACTGATGTTGCGGTTTACGCATTGGTCCAACCTGACGGGGATATCATGGGCACTTCCAGCCATCCAAAATCGAGTATCAATTCATCCGTGTGCGCCATTGCGCTCAGCTTTTTGAGCCTGACTGCGCTGAGCGGGCCTGCCGCGTCCTATGACCTGACCGACAAGCTGTCGTTCGGCGGCGTGCTGGCGCACACGCACCAGTGCCAGGACGTCTCCTCGGCGCCGGGCACGCCGGACACCTGTCGGGGCGCCACCCCGCTGCAGCCGGAGATCAGCTTCCGCCCGAACGAGCGGAACGAGTTTTTCGCCAAGTTCGGCCTGGCCGCGGATGATGGCATCAACGAGCTCTCGCCCTTTGCCCTGGCGCCCTTCGCGGCGGATCTGGACGCCGATGTCCAGGACATCAACGGTCGTGGTCGCGATTATCTGCTTGCGGCCTGGTACAAGCACGTCTTCGAGATCCACCAGGACAACACGTTGGGCGTCACCGTCGGCATCATCGACGCCACCGATTATCTCGACGACAACGCCTTCGCCAACGATGAGTACGGTCAGTTCCTGAACGAGGCCTTCGTCAACGCGCCGACGGCGTTCCTGCCGTCCTACGACTATGGCGGAGCCATCGAATGGGACCGCGGCCAGTGGTCGGTACGCGGCGTCATCATGGCTGTGGGCGAGAACGACGACGGCAACGATTACACCTTCTATGGCCTGCAGATCGCCCACACCAAGACCAACCGGCTCGGCGAGGGCACGTTCCGCGTGGTGCTGTCAGGGACCAGCGACGACTTTCTGGATCCCGACGGCGTGCGGACGGAAGGGCTCGGCCAGGTGCTGCTCAATTTCGACCAGGAGATCGGCGACAAAATCGGCGTGTTCGTTCGCGTGGGCTGGCAGGACGACGACGCGTCCGTTACCCACGATGCCATCTATTCGGGCGGCGTCGTGCTGAAGGGAAAGATGTGGGGCTTCGAGAAACACAGCGTCGGCCTCGGCTACGGCTATCTCGACGGCGGCAACCAGGAGATTAGCGGTACGCATGTCACCGAGCTCTACTACAAGGTCGGCATCAGCGAGCGTCTCTCGGTGACCGCCGACGTGCAGTATCTGAGGGACAACGTGCGCGCCGGCGGCGACAGCCCTCACGGCTACATCTTCGGCATGCGCTCGACATTCGAGTTCTAGTCGGGGGCTCTCAGGCCGTTTCCGGCGGTAGTGGCCGGGTGCCGATGAAGACCGCCACGGCGGTCAGAATCGGCGCCTGGATCGCTAGCACATAGCCGGGCGCGCCGAACGCCAAGCTCAGCCCGAACATGAACGCCAGCGCCAGCACAGCCTTTATCTTGGCCGGCCGCGCGATTGCCCGGTGCTGCCGCCAGGTCTCGATCGGCGGACCGAAGCGCGGATGGCTGACCAGCCAAGTGTGCAACCGCTCGGAGCCGCGCTCGAAAGCGAAGGCCGACACCAGAAGAAACACCGTCGTCGGCAACAACGGCACGATAATGCCGATCAGGCCAGTCACAAGGCTGGTGAAGCCCAGGACCTGCCAAGCGGCACGCCGAAGGGGACCGCGCGGTGCGTCAGGCGCCATGAGCGAGCCCTTGCGCTGGGCTGGAGATCCGAGCCGGGTGCGTATCTGCCATTTCGATTGTACTAGGGTCTGTGGACATTCACCTTGCGGTGCTGGCGGATCGCCTTTGACCGCTGGCTAGGCGCGGAAAGCGAAGGAGTGGTCGATCCACTTCTAGCTTTTCGCAACGACGTCCAGCGGTCAAAGGCGTCCCTTCCCTTCGGGATTTCGCGAGATTGGCTCATCTCCGCGTCGCTCGGGCTTGAATATGCGCCGCATGTCCGGCGCCCTCGTTCCTAAAGCTGAGCCAATCTCGCAAAACCAGCATCCGCAAGGTGAATGCCCACAGACCCTAGATGGCTCCTGTTGCGGGGCGTTCAAGCAGGCCGCATGTCGCGCTGCATATAACGTGCAACAGATTCGAGCGAGTCCATGTTGACTTCAAGGCAGGGGCTGCCCATGGTCGCAGCCTCCGGCTGCGCGGCGCATCTTTTCAGTTGACCAAAGGACATCCCGTCCGATGCCCGACCGATTGACGGCCATGCTTGAGGAGCGGGAGTGGGTCCTCGCCGACGGCGCCACCGGCACCAATCTGATCGCCATGGGGCTGACCCAGGGCTATCCGCCGGAGCAATGGAACTTCGAGCAGCAGGGGAAGGTCCGGGCGCATTATCGTTCCTTCATCGAGGCCGGCAGCGACCTGATCCTCACCAACACGTTCGGCGGCACAGCCAACCGCCTCAAGCTGCACAAGGCCGAAGACAAGACCTATGAGGTCAACAAGGTCGCAGCCGAGTTGCTTCGCGAAGAGATCGCAAAATGCGGCCGCGAGGTGATCTGCGCCGGCTCGGTCGGCCCCACCGGCGACCTGTTCCAGCCCAATGGCGATCTGGCCTACGCGGACGGCGTGGCCGCCTTTGCCGAGCAGATCCGCGGTCTCAAGGATGGCGGTGTCGACCTGGTCTGGATCGAGACCATGTTCGACGAGCAGGAGCTGCGCGCCGCCGTTGAGGCCGCCGCGTCCCATGAGATCCCGGCGGTCTACACCATGTCCTTCGACACCAGCGGACGCACGATGATGGGACTGACGCCCTCCTATTGCATCCGGCTGGCAAAATCTCTCACGCCGCGCCCGGTCGCCTGCGGCGGCAACTGCGG
>JAKSBI010000404.1 GCA_022361215.1 Hyphomicrobiales bacterium
GATGAGGATGGCGCCGAGCCACTGCAGTTCCGTCAGCCCCTCGCCGAGGAAGACATAGGCCGTGCCGATACCGAACACCGGGATCAACGCGAGGTAGAACGCGGCGATGTTGGCGGGCAGACGCCGCAAGGCGAAGAGATAGAGCCAGAATGCCAAGGCGTATTGCACCACCCCCGACACGGCCGCGAGACAGAGGATGTCCAGGCCAACCCCGCCGAACCCCACCGTAGCAAGGCCGAGCGAAAGGGCGAGCGCCAATGACCCGAGGGTCCAGATCAGGCCCACGCTCTGCTGCAAGGCGGAGAGCGGCAGCGGATCGAAGGCCATCACCAGCTTTCGCGTGGCGATCACATAAAGCGCGGCGAACAGCGTGCCGGCCGCAATGAGACCATCGCCGAGCAGCGATCCTTCACCGGCACCGTCGCCGATATCGGGGAGAACCACCAATCCGATGCCAAGGCTCGCCATCGACAGCAACCCCACCACAGGCGCACTCACCCGCTCTCTCAGGAAAAGCCAGGCGAGGAGCATGACGAAGAGCGGCTCGGCCGTACCGATGAGCGAGGCACTGCTGGCGGTCGTCAATGCGAGCCCGGCCACGCCGAGCGTGTAGGCGATGCCGGGCTCCAGAAGCCCGCTCAGGCTCGCACGCCGTGCCGGCCGGTCCAAGCGAACGGGGCGACGCAGGACGAGAACGGCGATCCACAGAAACGCGATCGACGCCGTCAGTTGGATGGTCAGAAGGGTCAAGGGCGGCATGTACTCGAGCACACCCTTGCTCATGACGGTCGCCGATCCCCAGCAGGCGGCGGAGAGGACCGCCGACGCCACGGCCATGCCGCGCCCGGGGCGGCGCGCGGGGGGCGCAGTCGTCGTGACGGGACCCTGCCTCTCGGCGGTATCGCCATGGCCGTGCGGCGTCACCAGGATGACCTCGTCTGTCTTCGCACGTCAGGTGACGGCGCATTCCACCGGGCAGGTCTCGCCCGGACAGACCCGCTCGTCGCAAAGCCGGCAGATGTGATCGGCATGCTGCCGATCGCGGGTCAGCGCAGCGAGCAGTCGCTCCATCAGACCGGTCAGAGCGGCCCGCTCATCCGCAGACACCCCATCGAGCACCTCGGCGAGCACGCGCCTTCGGCCTTGCAGGATCGCGCGCCGGCGCGCCTGCCCTCGTCGTGTCAGATGCAGGGCCGAGATGCGCCCGTCCGCGCCGCCCCGACGCTCGAGAAGGCCGTCCTTCGCCAGCCGGTCGACAAGGCGGACGGTGGCCGAATGGCTCAGGCCCAGCGTCCGGGCGAGCCCGTCGATCGGTTCGCCCGGATAGAAGCCGACGGTGACCAGCGCGGCGGGCGCCGTCGCCCCGTGCTCGGCGC
>JAKSBI010000791.1 GCA_022361215.1 Hyphomicrobiales bacterium
CGGCCACGTTGCACGAGGGCCGGGTGACCCAGTTCGGGCCGACCATCGACGTCTTCCGCTCGCCGAACAGCCTGCTGACGGCGCAGGTGTTTTCGGATCCGCCGTTGAACACCATCCCGGTCGCCAAGAGCGACGGCCAGGTCCGGCTGGGCGAGGCGCTGGCGATCCCGGCGACGGGCACGCTCGAAGCCCTCGCGCCCGGCGACTACACCGTCGGCTTCCGGCCCAATCATCTGTTTCTGCACCGGCCGGGGCCTGACGCCGTCGCCATCTCGGGCCTCGTCGCGGTCACCGAGATCACCGGCTCGGAGAGCTTCGTGCATGTCGATTTCGCCGACCAGCGCTGGGTCGCGCTCGCCCATGGCGTGCACGATCTGACCATCGACAAGCCCGTCGAGCTGTTCCTTGACCCGGCCCGGTTCTTTGTCTTCGCTTCCGATGGCGCCATTGCCGCGGCACCGCGGCACCGGGCCGCCGCGTAGGAGAGTGCGGGATGGCATGCATCGAGCTGCAAGGGATCGCGCACTCTTACACCGCCACTCCGTCCGCGCCGTCCGATTGGGCCCTGAAGAAGCTCAATCACGTCTGGGAGGATGGCGGCGCCTACGCCCTGCTCGGGCCGTCCGGCTGCGGCAAGACCACGCTGCTCAACATCATCTCCGGCCTGATCGTGCCAACGAGGGGGCGCATCCTGTTCGACGGCGAGGACGTGACGCCGCTCCCCACCGAGCGGCGCAACATCGCCCAGGTGTTCCAGTTCCCGGTGATCTACGACACCATGACCGTCTACCAGAACCTGGCCTTCCCGCTGAAGAACAGGGGCGTGCCGGCGGGCGAGATCGAGGCCCGCGTGCGTGAGATTGCCGGGATCCTGGAGCTCGAGGAGAGCCTGCAGCGGCGCGCGCGGGGCCTGACGGCGGACGCCAAGCAGAAGGTCTCGCTGGGCCGCGGCCTGGTGCGGCCCGACGTCAACGCCATCCTGTTCGACGAGCCGCTGACGGTGATCGATCCCCATTTGAAGTGGCTCTTGAGGTCGCAGCTCAAGCATCTGCACAAGCAGCTCAACCTGACCATGGTCTACGTCACCCATGACCAGACCGAGGCGCTGACCTTCGCCGACCATGTGGTGGTCATGCTCGAGGGCGAGGTGGCGCAGATCGGCACGCCCGAGGCGCTGTTCGAGCGGCCGGCGCATACCTATGTGGGCTACTTCATCGGGTCGCCGGGCATGAACGTTGTGCCCTGCGAGATTGAGGGCGCCACGGCGATGGTGGCGGGCCACGAGATCGCCCTGGCGCACAGCTATTCCAACCTGCCCGAGGGCGCGCGCATCGAGCTTGGCGCCCGGCCGGAGTTCATCTCGCTCTCCGCCGACGCCACCGGCCATCCGGTCAAGGTGCGCCGCGTCGACGATGTCGGCCGCTACAAGATCGCCAATGTCACGCTGGCCGACGTGGCCTTCAACGTGGTGGCGCCGGAGGAGGC
>JAKSBI010000077.1 GCA_022361215.1 Hyphomicrobiales bacterium
GCCCGGGTCTCGTCGCGGAGCGCCTGCAGGAAGCCGGGCTTGGGCGGAATGATGCGCTGCTGCGGCTCGACGATGACCGCGGCGAGGTCGTCGCGGTACTGGCGGATCAGGTCGATAGCGGCGTCCGCGTCGTTGTAGGGCGCGATCAGCATCTCGTCCCGGATCGCGTGCGGGATGCCGGAGGAGTCCGGCGTCGCCACGGGGAAGTTGCCGGGCCGCTGCGGCGCCAGGCTCATCAGCGAATAGTCGCTCATGCCGTGATAGCCGCCCTCGAACTTGAGCACCTTGTCGCGCCCGCGAAAGGCCCGGGCGACGCGCATGGCATAGAGCGTGGCCTCGCTGCCGGTGCTGACGAAGCGCACCTTGTCGGCGCAGGCGACCGCGTCGACGATCTCCTCCGCCAGGCGGATGCCTTGTGCGTTGTTGGCGAAGAAGGTGGTGCCGTGCGCGAGCTGCGCGGCGATGGCGGCGTTCACGTCCGGGTGGGCGTGCCCGACGAGCATCGGCCCCGATCCGAGCAGGTAATCGATATATTCCTTGCCCTCGATGTCCCAGACCCGGCCGCCGCGGCCTTCGCGGACGATCAGGTCGCCCTCGACATTGCCGAAGCTCGCCCCCGGCAGCACGCGTGCGGCGTCGTCGTAAAGGGTTCGCTCGGGCTCGCTCGCGTGTGCGTCTGCCATCTCGTTCCTCCACTCGGTGCGTTTGTTGCGGCTACGATGCGGTCTCCGCAGCCAAATTGGAAGAGGGTCCGTGGCGCATGGATCAGGGGCCGGGCGCGCGGCCGATGCGCGCCCGGATCGCGGCCAGTGGCGCGCGGTCGTCGAAGCGAACGGTGGCGCCGTCGGCCTGGACGCCGAGCCGGCTCCACAGCGCGCTCAGCTCGGGATCGACGGCGGTCGCCCGCCAGGCCTCGTAGAGGTCGGTGAGGACGGTGGTGCCCGTCGCCTCGTCCGCCACCGCCAGCGCGCGGCGGATCGGCCAGTCCCGCTCGAACGTGCCGCCTGCGGCAAGGACGCCGCGCAGCCCGTCCTGCAGGCCCATGCGGCCCTTGCTCCGCTTGCGGATCTCGATGTCGGCGACGAGGCAGAAGATGGCGCCGCCCCAATAGATCCGGCCCCAGGTGGGCGTGTGGTCGAGGCCTCGGTCGCCGGCCCGCGGCACCCCGTGCCGCATGCCGGCGACGAACTCGCGCCAGACGAAAGCTTCGTCCAGGTCGCCGGCCTGCAAGCGGGCGATGGACTCCACATAGACGGCGAGCCCCTCGGTGAGCCAGTCGTAGCGGTCGTCCAGGCGCGGGAAGGCCAGATGGGTCATCTCGTGCACCATGACCCAGTCCTTGCGCAGGTCCGCCAGGTCGCTGTCGCGCCCGACCCGCACCCGCAGCCAGGCCCCCGGGCCGCCGAAGGCCTGGCCGCCCTTCACGCCCTTGCCGTCGACGGGAATGATCAAGATGTCGGTCGATGTCAGCGGGAAGCGTCCGTAATAGACCGCGACGGCCCGCGCCGAGCGCGAGATCCAGGCGAGGATCTGTTCGTTGGAGAGCCGAAACCTGCCGGGGCTGAAATGGACGGCCAGGACGCCGCCGGCGACCTCGATCCGCGTTGGGGGCGCCGGTTTGCCCGCGTCGGCCTGTGCCAGCGCCGGCGCGGCCCACCCGCAAAGAGACACGAGACCGGCAATCGCCAGAATCAAACACGCTGATCGTCGCATCGCTTGTCGCACGGGCCCCGCGGAGGTCGATCTCGCGACC
>JAKSBI010000285.1 GCA_022361215.1 Hyphomicrobiales bacterium
CACCCTCGGCCAGTTCACCGGCGGCGAGACCGAGCTGGAGCTGGAGGCAGCGACCATCCGCCAGCTCTTCCGCCAGCTCGGCGAGCGCTACCCCGCGCTCGCGCCGCACCTGGAGGACGGGCTGGCCGTGGCCATCGACGGACAGATCTACCAGGACACCTGGCTGGAGCCGATCCCGGCCGACGCCGAGGTGCATGTGCTGCCGCAGATCGCTGGTGGTTGACGGTTACGCCTTGCCGTGGAGCGCACGCGAGACGATCTCGTCGGCGATCGGCAGGGACGACGTCGCCGCCGGCGAGGGCGCGTTGCAGACATGCAGGCTGCGGGCGGTCTGCAGAAAACGGAAATCGTCGATCAGCGCGCCGTCGCGGGAGACGTTCTGGGCGCGGATGCCCGGCCGGTAGGGCTCCAGGTCGTCGAGCTCCAGCGAGGGGCAGTATTTGCGGCAGCGCTCCAGATAGACCCGCTTGAACAGCGAGCCCCGCATCTCGTAGACGCCGGAGCGGGCGTTGCGGGCGAGCAGCTTCCAGAAACCGGTAAAGCGCGCCATATCGCGCAGGTCGCGGGCCACGGGCCTGTTGCCATCATAGGTCTCGCGGCCGAAGGAGAGCACCGCGTTCGGCCCAACCGTCAGATAGCCGCCGATCATGCGGGTGAGATGGACGCCGAGGAACGGCAGGGCCGGGTCCGGCACCGGGTAGATGTGACGGCGCACCAGCGCGCCCCGCCGGTCGGCGATCTTGTAGTACTCGCCCCGGAACGGGATGGTACGAAAGTCCGGGTCGAGCCCGGCCATCAGGGCGATGCGGTCGGCCTGCAGGCCGGCGCAGGCGATCAGGGCCTGGCCCGTAAAGGCGCCGGCCGTGGTCTCGACCGCGACTTCCGACCCGGTCTCGCGGATCGCCGTCACGGCCGCGCCGAAACGGATGTCGGCGCCCCATTGGGTGATCTGATCGGCCAGCCGCTCGCACATGGCCGCGAAATCGGCGAGCCCCGTCTTGGCCACCAGCAGCCCCGCCTCGCCGGCGATGTTCGGCTCCAGCTCGCGCAGCTCGTCCCCTTCGACGCGGCGATAGTCCAGGCCATTGGCGCGCACCCGCTCCTCCAGCCCGGCAAGCCGCTCGACCTCCACCGCATCCGTGGCCACGATCAGCTTGCCGCACTGCTCGTAAGGCACGTTATGGCGCTGGCAGAAACCGATGGTGGCCTCGACGCCTGCCTTGCAGAGCCGCGCCTTCAGGCTGCCAGGCTTGTAGTAGACGCCGGCATGGATGACTCCGCTGTTGTGGCCCGACTGATGCCGGGCAACGCCGTCCTCCTTGTCGAGCACGATCAGCCGCGCCTCAGGCTTGGCCTCCAGCAGGCGGTAGGCCGTGGCCAGCCCCAGAATGCCCGCGCCGATGATGATGGTGTCGTACACGTCTGTCGTTCCCTCTGGCGCCGCGTCTTCGCGCGCGGCCGCTCTGCTTGGCATAGGTACGATGCGCCCGGCAAGGCTTGGCGGTGGTTTTTATGTCGCTCGCGGCTATTCCTCACTGCGCTCGGGCCTGCGCGGGCGCCCGAGACCAGGACCGCGCCCCGCGTCACGCATCGGCGACGCCGCGCTACCCCAACACCAGCAGCATCAGACTGATGGTCACAACAGAAAGCGCGGTCGCGATCGCCACGGCGCCGGAGACGGACCCGGTGACCGCGTTGTAGCGGCTGGCGA
>JAKSBI010000525.1 GCA_022361215.1 Hyphomicrobiales bacterium
ATCCAGCGCCTGATCGGCCGCAGCCTGCGCGCCGTCGTCGACCTGGGCGCGCTGGGCGAGCGGCAGATCACCGTCGACTGCGACGTCATCCAGGCCGACGGCGGCACGCGCACCGCCTCCATCACCGGCGCCTGGGTGGCGCTGCACGACTGCCTGGAATGGATGAAGGCGCGCAGCATGGTGCGCGGCGACGTCATCCGCGATCAGGTGGCGGCCATCTCCTGCGGCCTCTATGGCGGTAATGCGGTGCTCGACCTGGACTATGCGGAGGACTCGGAGGCCGACGCCGACGCCAACTTCGTGATGACCGGCTCCGGCGGCATCGTCGAGGTGCAGGGCAGGGCGGAGACCGACCCTTTCTCCCAGGAGCAGTTCGACGCGCTGATGGCGCTGGCCCGCAAGGGCATCGCCGAGCTGGTCGAGCTGCAGAAGCTGACGGTGGCCTGATGGCCGAGATGCGGCTGGCCAGAGGCGACCGGTTGGTGGTGGCGAGCCACAACCCGGGCAAGGTGCGCGAGATCGAGGAGCTGCTGGCGCCCTATGGCGTGGCGGCCGTCTCGGCCGGCGCGCTCGATCTGCCGGAGCCCGAGGAGACGGGCACCACCTTTGCCGCCAATGCCGAGCTGAAGGCGTTGGCCGCGGCGCAAGCCTCCGGCCTCCCGGCGCTCTCGGACGATTCCGGCCTCGAGGTCGAGGCCCTGGACGGCGCGCCCGGCATCTACTCGGCCCGCTGGGGCGGCGCCGCCAAGGACTTCGACGCGGCCATGGCCCGGGTCGAGCGCGAGCTTGCCGAGCGCGGCGCCGACAGCCCGGAGGCCCGGCGCGCCAATTTCACCAGCGCGCTCACCATTGCCTGGCCCGGCGGAGACCATGCAACATATGAGGGCAAGGTCTTCGGCCATCTGGTCTGGCCGCCCCGGGGCAGCCAAGGCTTCGGCTACGACCCGATGTTCGTGCCCGAGGGATACAATGAGACCTTCGGCGAGATGGAGCCCGCCCAGAAACATGCCATGTCCCACCGCGCCCGCGCTTTCGCGCTCTTCGTCCGCGCCGTCCTCGACGATGGCGACGACGGCGGCGGCGGCGAGGGCGCCTGACGACGGCGGCTTCGGCGTCTACGTCCACTGGCCGTTCTGCCGCGCCAAGTGCCCCTATTGCGATTTCAACTCCCATGTGCGCCATGGGGGCGTCGACGAGCCGCGCTTCCTGGCGGCCTATCTGGCCGAGCTCGACCATATGGCGGCGCTGACGGGCCCGCGCCCGGTCGCCAGCGTCTTCTTCGGTGGCGGCACGCCCTCGCTGATGGCGCCGGAGACGGTGGGCCGCATCCTCGACCGCATCGCCGGGCACTGGTCCCTCGGCCCGGACACCGAGATCACCCTGGAAGCCAACCCCACCAGCGTCGAGGCCGGCCGCTTCGCCGGCTACCGCGCCGCCGGCGTCAACCGCGTCTCCCTCGGCGTGCAGGCTTTGGAGGACTCAGCCCTCAAGGCGCTCGGCCGCCAGCACACGGCGGCGGAAGCGCTCGCCGCCCTGGACGTGGCCCAGGCCCGGTTCGCGCGGGTCTCCTTCGACCTGATCTATGCCCGGCCGGGCCAGAGCGTGGCGCATTGGCGCCGCGAGCTGGCGGAGGCAATCGCCCGCGCGCCCGGCCATCTCTCGCTCTACCAGCTCACCATCGAGCCCGACACCGCCTTCGCCGACCTGCACGCCGCCGGACGGCTCCGCGTGCCCGACGAGCCGCACGCGGCCGCCCTCTACGAGACCACCCAGGAGCTGACGGCCGCGGCGGGCCTGCCGGCCTACGAGATCTCGAACCACGCGCGCGCCGGCGAGGAATGCCGCCACAACCTCGTCTACTGGCGCAGCGGCGCCTATGCGGGCGTCGGCCCCGGCGCCCACGGCCGCCTCCACATCGACGGCCGGCGCCACGCGCTTGCGACGCTCCGGAGCCCCGAGGCCTGGCGCGACGCCGTCGAGGGCAATGGCCACGGCCTCGAGAGCGCCACGCCGCTCGACGCCCAAGAGCAGATCGACGAGTTCCTGGTCATGGGCCTCAGGCTCGCCGAGGGCATCGACGTGGCGCGCCTCGAAGCCATCGCCGGCCGCACCCCCGAGCCCGCCGCGCTGGCCCGGCTGCAGACCGAGGGCCTGATCGCCGTGACGCCCGAACGCCTCAGCGCAACCGAGCGCGGCCGTCTCGTCCTCAACGCGGTCGTGCAAGCCATCGCCGACGCCATGTAGAACCACAGCTCCGGCGCCGCTGTCGTCATCACTCTCCCCGCCAGGGCTACAGAGAGCGTTTCGCCCCTAAAAGGCAAAATCGTCGGCGGCCATGACGTCGGCCGGCACCCAGGTCTCGTGGATGTGCAGCCAGCGTAGCTCCAGGGGGGTGCGTTCCAGGATCTCGAAGACGACGCTGGATGTGCGGCCGTTATCGGGCGGTTTGGAGTTGGCGGCGTTGCGCTGCCATTCCTCGTAGATCGCGAGCGCGTAGCGCTCGCTGTGCAGGGGCCGGACCGTGACGTTGCGGATCTGAATGCGGAACTCCGGGCTGCAGCCATAGGCGTTCTTCACGGCCGTCGCCAGATCGTCCCGGCTCACCCGCGCGCCGCCCGGATAGACCAGCAGCATCTCGTGGGCGAAGCGGTGCGCGATCTCGCGGTCGAACCAGGCGTCGTCGCGTTCGACGCGGCCCGCGAACCACTCCTCGAAGCGGCCATGCAGGGTCTCGATCTCGGCGGTCACGCCCGCCAGCAGGCTGTTGGTATCGGTGTCGGACATGGGCTCGATCCCTGCCTTAGAACCGCTCGACCCAGGGGCGCAACTCCACCTCCCAGGTCCAGACGCTTCGGGGTTGATTGAAGACATGCAGATAGGTGTCGGCGATTGCCGCCGGGTCGAGCCAGGCGTCCGGGGTGTCGGGGCTGTCCACCCGGCCGCGCGCCTCGCTGCGCACGCCGCCGTCGATGACGAAATGGGCGATATGGACGTTCTGCGGGTGCAGCTCGCGCGCCATGCTCTGGGCCAGGCCCCTGAGCGCGAACTTGCCCATGGCGAAAGGCGCCGACTTGGCATAGCCCTTCACGCTCGCCGAGGCGCCGGTGAAGAAGATGGCGCCTTCGCCCCGCTCCAGCATGCGCCGGGCTGCCTGCTGCGCCACCAGGAAGCCGCCATAGGCGGTGATCTTAAGGGCGCTCAGCACGTCGTCCGGATCGAGCTCCACCAGCGGGCCCGAGAAGCGCCGGCTCGGATTGTAGTGCACCAGGTCGAGTGGCCCGAAATCGCCGTCGAGCTGTGAGAACATCGCCTCGACGCTGGCCCGGTCCGAGACGTCGCAGGCCAGGGCGCGGCCGCCGGTCTCCTCCACCAGTCCCGCAAGCTTGTCCGGATTGCGGGCCGCGAGCGCGACCGTGGTGCCGTCCTCGGCGAGCGCCCGGGCGAAGGCGGCGCTGATGCCGCTGCCGGCGCCGACGATGAGGGCGTGACGGGTCATGTGTCGGGTCCTCCGTGCTTGCGGCCACTCCGCAGGGCTTCGCCCGCCGCGACCTTGTCTCCAGCATTGGCGCCGAGCCTATACGCTCGGCGGCCGGCGGCCCAGCACGAAACGGCGGCGCCCGTTCGAGACTGTGTGCGGGATGGGGCTTGACATATTTAATCTATATGTTAATTAACTGATACGTTAATAAAGAGCTCGGATCATGGACACGCTCTCGACCACATTCGCCGCGCTTGCCGACCCGACCCGGCGCGCCATCCTG
>JAKSBI010000447.1 GCA_022361215.1 Hyphomicrobiales bacterium
CCGCGCGCCGTCGCCTGGTACTGGCGGGGCATGGCGCTCTGCGGCCTCAGCGCCGCCCTGGCCTGGGTGTTGCTGCCCGGGGCTTGAAGTTCACTCGCCAACGCCGATATTGCGCTCAGCGCGCCGTTGTCGTCTTGACAACTTTTGCGCCTTAGTGTTCGTCAGGCTGTCTCGCCCATCGAGCGGCGGGCGAAAGGGTCTTTCAGGAAGCGCGGTCATGCCGTTCCTCACGACGAAAACCGGCACATCGCTGAAACGCACCGTCACAACCACGGGCGCGTAACCGCTTCCTTTGCCCTGCATCGTCTCCCCGGCAGGGGAGAGGGGCATCGCCCGAGCGGGCGAGAAAACGATGCGGGGAGGCACGGGACTTTCTCTGGAGCGAACATCATGGGCTATTCGATCGCAATCGTCGGTGCCACGGGCAATGTGGGCCGCGAGATGCTGGAGATTCTGAGCGAACGGGAGTTTCCGGCCGACGAGGTCTATCCGATCGCCTCGCGCCGGTCCATCGGCGTCGAGGTCTCTTACGGCGACGCCACCCTCAAGTGCCAGGATTTGGAGCAGTTCGACTTCTCGAAGTGCGACTTCGCGCTGATGTCGGCGGGCGGCGCCGTCTCGAAGGACTGGTCGCCGAAGATCGCCGCGAGCGGCTGCCTGGTGATCGACAACTCGTCCGCCTGGCGCTACGACCAGGACGTGCCGCTGGTGGTGCCCGAGGTCAACGCCGACGCGGTCGCAGGCTTCGCCAAGAAGAACATCATCGCCAACCCGAACTGCTCCACGGCCCAGCTCGTGGTGGCGCTCAAGCCCCTGCACGACGTCGCGACCATCAAGCGCGTCGTCGTCGCCACCTACCAGTCGGTCTCGGGCGCCGGCAAGGAGGCCATGGAGGAGCTCTGGCACCAGACCAAGGGCATCTTCGTCACCGACCCGCCGGAGCCCGAGCGCTTCACCAAGCAGATCGCCTTCAACGTCATTCCTCACATCGACGTCTTCATGGAAGACGGCTCCACCAAGGAGGAATGGAAGATGGTGGCCGAGGTCAAGAAGATCATGGACCCCAAGATCAAGCTCACGGCGACCTGCGTCCGGGTCCCCGTCTTCGTCGGGCACTCCGAGGCGGTGAACATTGAGTTCGAGAGCCCCATCACGGCCGACGAGGCCCGGGACGTGCTGCGCCAGGCGCCGGGTTTGCTCGTGGTCGACAAGCAGGAGGACGGCGGCTACGTGACGCCCGTCGAGTGCGTCGGCGATTTCGCCACCTTCGTCTCGCGCGTCCGCGAGGATGCCACGGTGGAGAACGGCCTGAGCCTCTGGGTGGTCTCCGACAACCTCCGCAAGGGCGCCGCGCTCAACACGGTGCAGATCGCCGAGACCGTGATCAACCGCAACCTGCTGCAGAAAGCCGCCTAGCCGGCCTATTCGGTTCGTCCAGACCTCACCCCTGTCCGTCATTCCTGCGAAAGCACAGTGGTGTCCGGGATTCGAGCGACGCCCATACCCAACCGTCGTCATTGCCGGGCTTGACCCGGCAATCCATGCCGTTTCCTCTCGATTTCGCCGAGAGGCCAGTGGAATGGATGCCCGGATCAGGTCCGGGCATGACGAAAATCGAGGGCGCGGTAGACCGCCCGAACGGCTGTCCGGGCGCG
>JAKSBI010000520.1 GCA_022361215.1 Hyphomicrobiales bacterium
GATGCACTGGCTGTCGCAGTAGATGTCGGCGCCCACCTGCATGACCGGCGTGCGGCGATAGCCGCCGGTCAGCGGCATCAGGTCGGGCTTGGGCGGCAGGCGCGGGATCTCGACCGAGCGCCAGGCGAGACCCTTGATGCCGAAGCCGACCCGGACCTTCTCTGACACCGGCGACTGCGGGTAGTGATGAAAGACGATCTCGTCCATGACGGTGTCCCGTTCCTCAGATGCGGCTGCGCGCGAGCCGGCCGTCTTCCCCTACCACGGCAGCTCATGGCCCTCCGCGTGCCAGAAGGTGCCGGTGTTGTCCAGGGTGAGCGCGTCGATGCGCGCGATCAGGCCGCGTGCCGCGTCCTCCGGCTCGACCGTGCCGCCGCCGGCGGTCATCTCGGTGCGCACATAGCCCGGGTGCAGCAGGACGACGGCGACGCCTCTCGGCTTCAGGTCGTGGGCCAGGTTGAGCCCGGCCATGTTCACGGCGCATTTGGAGATGCGGTAGCCGTAGCTGCCGCCCGAGGCGTTCTCGGCCAGCGAGCCCATCCAGCTCGACACGATGGCCACCTTGGTGCCGTGGCCGAGCCGCGGCAGCAGCGCCTTCGTCACCCTGAGCGGCCCGAGCGTGTTGACCTCGAACTGCGCCCGGATGCGGTCCAGGTCGAGATCGTCGAGGGATTCCGAGGTGAGGATACCGGCGTTGTTCAGCACCATGTCGAGGGGACGGTCGCCGACGGCTTCGGCAAGGCCGGCCACCGAGCCGTCGTCCGCCACGTCGACGCCGCCGACCACCTCGACGCCGAGGGCCCGAAGCTCGGGCGAGGGCGAGCGGCAGGCGGCGATCACCTCGTCGCCGCGGGCCGCGAGCTGGCGTGCCACCTCCAGGCCGATGCCGCGATTGGCGCCGGTGATCAGAGCACGAGCCATGGCGGGTCCTCCTTCTGCGCAGACTGGACTATACGACCGATATCTGAAGGTCGGCGACCCCGGCCACATGGCCGTGCAGCCGGTCGCCGCGGGCCACCGGGCCGACGCCCGCCGGCGTGCCCGACAGGATCAGGTCGCCGGGCCTGAGCGTAAAGAGCTCCGACAGATAGGCGATCATCTCCGGCACCTTCCAGATCATCTGGTTGAGGTCGCCGTCCTGGCGGCGCTCGCCATTGACGTCGAGCCAGATGGCGCCGCCGGCGGGGTGCCCGATATCGGCGGCCGGCACGAGCTCCGTGCACGGCGCCGAGGCCTCGAACGCCTTGCCCACCTCCCAGGGACGGCCGAGCGACTTGGCCACGCCCTGCAGGTCCCGCCGGGTCATATCCAGCGCCACCGCATAGCCGTAGACGTGGTCGAGCGCCCCGTCGGTCGCGATGTTCGTGCCGCCGCTCGCGAGCGCCACCACCAGCTCGATCTCGTGATGCACGTCCTGCGATTTCGGCGGGTAGGGGAAGTCCCGGCCGCCCGCGAGCAGGTTGTCCGGGTTCTTCTGGAAGAAGAAGGGCGGCTCCTTGTCGGGGTCGAAGCCCATCTCGATGGCATGCTCGGCGTAGTTCCGGCCCACGCAATAGATGCGGTGCACGGGGAACTGCGCCTCGCTGCCCCGCACGGGCAGGCTGGCGACGGGAGGCGGGTCGATCACGTAGGACATTCGGGGGTCTCCGGGTCTGCGTCGTTGCGGCGTGTCTTTGTCTTGACCGGGCTCGTCCGCCACATTCCTGCCGGACCGGCTCGCGTCCCGCCGTGAGTCCTGCTTTCGCACACTGGCGTCCGGTTTCCGAGGGAAGCACCCATACAGTCCTGGTCGTTGCCGGGCTTGATCCGGCAATCCACGCCGTTCCGTCTCGATTTCGCGGAGAGGCCGGTGGAATGGATGCCCGGATGAAGTCCGGGCGTGACGAAGAGTGTGGGGTGAGCCCGACCAGGTCAGGAGAGGCCTTAGCGCTTTTTGCCGTGCGATGAAATAGCTTTGAGGTGGCGCGCCATTCCCAACCGGGCGGATCGGCGGTAGGGTGCTCGGCGAGCCCTCGGCTGGTGCCCGTGTCGGCGCCGGCCGGTCCCTCCGCTTCCTCAAGCCTCACACCAGGACGAGACGATCGATGGTCAAGCTTGCTGCCAACCTGACGATGATGTTCAACGAGGTCGACTTCCTCGACCGTTTCGAGGCCGCGGCGCAGGCGGGCTTCAAGGGCGTCGAGTATCTGTTCCCCTACGACTTCGACAAGGCGGCGCTGGCCGAGGGGCTGGAGCGGCACGGCCTGACCCAGGCGCTGCACAACCTGCCGGCCGGCGACTTCGCCGGGGGCGAGCGCGGCATCGCCATCTTCGCCGACCGCCAGGGCGAGTTCCAGGAGGGCGTCGGCCGCGCCATCGACTATGCCAAGACGCTCGGCTGTACCCAGCTCAACTGCCTGGCGGGCATCGCGCCCGAGGGCGCGGACCCGGAGGGTTTGCGCCGGACCTTCGTGGACAATCTGCGCTTCGCCGCCGGCGCCCTCGACGCGGAGGGCATCGCGCTGCTGATCGAGCCGATCAACACCCGCGATATCCCGGGTTTCTTTCTGAGCACCACGGCCCAGGCCCTCGGTATCATGGACGATGTGGGGGCGGCCAATCTGCGCCTGCAATACGACGTCTATCACATGCAGATCATGGAAGGGGATCTCGCCCCGACCGTCGAGGCGCATCTGGACCGGATCGCCCACATCCAGATCGCTGACACCCCTGGCCGCCACGAGCCCGGCACCGGCGAGATCAACTACCCGTTCGTTTTCAGCCACCTGGACAAGATCGGCTATGCCGGTTGGATCGGCTGCGAGTACGTGCCGGCGACGACCACGACGGACGGCCTCGGCTGGGCCGCCTCCTATCTCTGACGCCTTGCGGCGTCGAGGGAGGAAGACCGGTGACAGAAATTTTCCCGTCATTCCTGCTTTCGTAGGAATGACGGAGACTGTGGGTTGGCTTCGATCGACAGCCTCTGATGAAACGCGTTTCGAACAGGGAGTGAGCGCACCATGACGGATATCGGATTTCTCGGGCTCGGCATCATGGGAGCCCCCATGGCCGGCCACCTGCTGGACGGCGGCCACAAGGTCTCGACCGCCGTGCACCGGACGCCGGCGCCGCAGGAGCTGCTGGACAAGGGGCTGGAGGTGCTGGGCTCCGCCAAGGAGGTCGCGCAAGCCTCCGACATCGTGATCCTGATGGTGCCCGACACGCCGCAGGTGGAGGCGGTGCTGTTCGGGGCCGATGGCGTCGCCGAGGGCCTGAGCGAGGGCAAGACCGTGGTGGACATGAGCTCCATCTCGCCGATCGACACCAAGGACTTCGCCGCGCGCATCAACGCGCTCGGCTGCGACTATCTGGACGCGCCGGTCTCGGGCGGCGAGGTTGGCGCCAAGGCGGCGAGCCTGACCATCATGGTCGGCGGCCCGGACGCTGCCTTCGAGACGGTCAAGCCGCTGTTCGACCTGATGGGCCAGAACATCACCCTGGTCGGCGGCAACGGCGACGGCCAGACCGCCAAGGTGGCGAACCAGATCGTCGTGGCCCTGAACATCGAGGCCGTGGCCGAGGCGCTGCTGTTCGCCTCCAAGGCCGGCGCCGACCCGGCCAAGGTGCGCGAGGCGCTGATGGGCGGCTTCGCGTCCTCGAAGATCCTGGAGGTGCACGGCGAGCGCATGATCAAGCGCACCTTCGACCCGGGCTTCCGCATCGAGCTGCACCAGAAGGACCTGAATTTGGCC
>JAKSBI010000472.1 GCA_022361215.1 Hyphomicrobiales bacterium
GAAGTATTTCCATAAGGTCGTGGACTGCCAGTGGGCCTGCCCGACCCATACGCCCGTCCCGGAATATATCCGCCTGATCGCCCAGCGCCGCTACACGGAAGCCTTCCTGCTGAATTGGGAGTCGAACGTCTTCCCGGGCATTCTCGGACGCACCTGCGATCGGCCCTGCGAGCCGGCCTGCCGGCGCGGCCGCCTGGACGAGAAGCCGGTGGCGATCTGCCGGCTGAAGCGGGTCGCCGCCGACTACAAGGGCGAGGTCTCGGACCTGCTGCCGAAGGCGCCGGAAAAGGGCAACGGCAAGCGCGTCGCGCTGCTGGGCGCGGGGCCCGCGTCGCTGACCGTCGCCCGCGATCTGACCCCGCTCGGCTATCACTGTATCCTCTACGACAAGGACCCGCAGGGCGGCGGGCTGATGCGCAGCAACATCCCGTCCTTCCGTCTGCCGGACTCGGTGATCGACGAGGAGGTCGACCGCATCCTCGACATGGGCGTGGAGACGCGCTTCGGACACGAGATCGAGAGCCTTGCGTCGGTCCTGGACGAGGACTTCGACGCCGTGTTCGTCGGCACCGGGGCGCCGCGCGGCCGGGATCTGGACGTGCCGGGCCGGGCCGAGGCTGCCGCCAACATCCATATCGGCATCGACTGGCTGACGTCGGTGGCCTTCGGCCATGTGGAGACCGTCGGCCGGCGCGTCGTGGTGATCGGCGGCGGCAACACGGCCATGGACTGCTGCCGCACCGCCCTCAGGCTCGGCGGCGAGGACGTGCGCGTCACCGTGCGCAGCCCGCGCGCCGACATAAAGGCCTCGGACTGGGAGATCGAGGACGCGGAGCAGGAAGGCATTCCGATCTTCGACAACCACCAGCCGACGGCGTTCATCGTGGAGGACGGCTGTCTGGTGGGTGTCCGCTTCGCCAGGATGCGCGCGGAATACGCCGCCGACGGCCGCCGCACGCTGCTGCCGACCGGCGAAGAGGTGGTGTTCGAATGCGACGACGTGCTGATGGCTATCGGCCAGGAGAACGCCTTCCCCTGGATCGAGCGCGACATCGGCATCGACTTCAACGAGTGGGGCATGCCCGCGGTCGACCGCATCACCATGCAGAGCACCCGGGCAGGGGTCTTCTTCGGCGGCGATGCGGCCTGGGGGCCTGAGAACATCATCTGGGCCGTGGCCCATGGCCATCAGGCGGCGGTCTCGATCGATCTGCACTGCCAGGGCAAGAGCCTTGCCGATCGTCCGGCGCCGGGCAGCAGCCTGGTCAGCCAGAAGATGGGCCTGCACGAGTGGTCCTATGACAACGCCTTCTCGGAGGAGCGGCGCGTTCCGGTGCCGCACGCCAATCCGACGGTGGCGCTGAAGGACCTGAAGATCGAGGTCGAGCTCGGCTACGACGAGAAGCTGGCCTTCAAGGAGGCCGAGCGCTGCCTGAACTGCGACGTGCAGACCGTGTTCGTGCGCGAGCTCTGCATCGAGTGCGACGCCTGCATGGACATCTGTCCAGTCGACTGCATCAATTTCACGCGCAACAGCCCGGAGCCGGACCTCAGAGACCGGCTGCGGGTGCCGGCGCACAATCTGGACCAAGACCTCTATGTCTCGGACATCCTGAAGACGGGCCGCGTGATGGCGAAGGACGAGGATCTTTGCCTGCACTGCGGACTGTGCGCGGAGCGCTGCCCGACGGGCGCCTGGGACATGCAGAAATTCACCTTTGTGGAGCCGCAGGCGGAGAAGGCCTGCCTCTCGCACAGCCTGGCCTATCTGAGATGAGCAGGATCAACGAACTGGTCGTCAAGTTTGCCAACGTCAACGGCTCGGGGTCCGCGAGCGCCAATCTGCTGTTCGCGAAGTCGCTGTTTCGCATGGGGCTTCCGGTCAGCGCCAAGAACGTCTTTCCCTCGAACATTCAGGGGCTGCCGACCTGGTACGAGGTGCGCATCAGCGAGGCGGGCTATCTGGCCCGCCGCGAGGGCGTCGACGTCATGGTGGCGATGAACGCGCAGTCCTACGCGCAAGATCTCGCCGAGGTCGTCCCCGGCGGCTGGTTCCTCTACGACTCCAGCATGCCGCGGGGCTTCGACCGCGACGACGTTCAGGTGCTCGGCATCCCGATCGCGCGCATGTGCGCCGAGAGATACGTGCACCCGCGCGAGCGCCAGCTCTTCAAGAACGTGGTCTATGTGGGGGCGCTCTCGGCGCTCCTGGACATGGACCACGCCGTCATCGAGCAGGCTCTGCACGACCGCTTCGGCGGCCGGCAGAAGCTGATCGAGCCCAATCTCGAAGCGCTCAAGATGGGCCGCGACTATGCGCTGGCCACCTTCGACTGCCCGCTGCCGCTGAAGGTGAAGGCGAGCAAGGCGGCCTTGGGCAAGATCATGGTGAGCGGCAACGAGGCGGCGGCCTTGGGGTGCCTCTACGCCGGCGCCACGGTGGCGGCGTGGTATCCGATCACGCCCTCGACCTCGCTGGCCGAGGCCTTCGAGCGGCATATGAAGCGGCTGCGCGTCGACGATCAGGGACGGTGCCTCGGCGCCGTGGTGCAGGCGGAGGACGAGCTTGCCGCCATCGGCATCGTGATCGGCGCCGGCTGGAACGGCGCCCGCGCCTTCACGGCCACCTCCGGTCCGGGCATCTCGCTGATGGGCGAGTTTCTGGGGCTCGCCTATTTCGCCGAGGTGCCGATGGTGCTGTTCGACGTGCAGCGCGGCGGACCCTCGACGGGCATGCCGACGCGCACCCAGCAGTCCGACGTGCTGGCCTGCGCCTATGCCTCCCACGGCGACACGCGCCACGTGCTGCTCTTCCCGGGCGACCCGAAGGAGTGCTTCGAGCTGTCCGCCCAGGCCTTCGACCTGGCCGAGCGCCTGCAGACGCCTGTCATCGTGATGAGCGATCTGGACATCGGCATGAACGACTGGGTCTGCGACCCGCTCGCATGGGACGACGCCCACGCCCACGACCGCGGCAAGGTGCTGGACGCCGAGACCCTCGAGGCCCTGGAGGATTTCGGCCGCTACAAGGACGTGGACGGGGACGCCATCCCCTACCGCACCCTGCCGGGCACACATCCGACCAAGGGCGCTTTCTTCACGCGCGGCTCCTCCCACGACCCCTACGCGACCTACACCGAGGACGGCCGGGTGAACGCGGAGAACCTGGACCGGCTGCACCGCAAGTTCGAGACGGCGGCTACGCTGATGCCGAAGCCGGCGATCCGCCGGCGCGGCGACACGACCAAGCTGGCGGTGCTGAACTACGGCTCGACCGAGCCGGCGGTGCGCGAGGCGCTCGATCTGCTGGAGCTGGAAGGCTATCAGGTCAACGCGCTCCGGTTGCGCTCGTTCCCGTTCCCGGCCGAGGTCGCCGCTTTCGTGGCCAAGCACGACCGGGTCTTCGTGATCGAGCAGAACCGGGACGCACAGATGCGCTCGCTGCTGATCACCGAGGCGGGCCTGCCGCCGGAGAAGCTGATCCCGGTGCTCAACTACGACGGCATGCCGCTCAGCGCCGCCTTCGTGAAAGCCAAGATCCAGTCGGCCATCGAGACGGACAAGCACGTCGCGGAAGCGCTGACGCTCTCCGCCCAGACCATGCAGTGAGACGCCTATGACCTTCATGAAAAAGCCGGTGGTCCGGCATCCGGGCCTGCGCAAGAACAAGGAAGGGCTGACGCGCCGCGACTATGAGGGCGCGGTCTCCACGCTCTGCGCGGGCTGCGGGCACGATTCCATCTCGGCCGCCATCATCGAGGCCTGCTTCGAGCTCGACCTGCCGGCGCACCGGCTCGCCAAGCTCTCCGGCATCGGCTGCTCCTCGAAGACGCCGACCTATTTCCTGAACCGCTCCCACGGCTTCAACTCCGTGCACGGCCGTATGCCCTCCATCGCCACCGGCGCCAACCTCGCCAACCGGGACCTGATCTATCTCGGCGTCTCGGGCGACGGCGACACCGCGTCCATCGGGCTCGGGCAGTTCTGCCACGCCATGCGTCGGCGCATAAACATGGTCTATATCGTCGAGAACAATGGGACTTACGGCCTGACCAAGGGCCAGTTCTCGGCCACCAACGACAAGGCCTCGAAGAGCAAGAAGGGCGAGGAGAACCTGTTCGAGGCCATCGACCTGTGCACGCTGGCCATCCAGCTCGGCGCCGGCTTCGTGGCGCGCGGCTTCTCCGGCGACAAGGCGCAGCTCCTGCCGCTGATCAAGGCGGCCTTCCGCTACAAGGGCTTTGCCTTCATCGACATCATCTCGCCCTGCGTCACCTTCAACAACCACGATGCCTCGACCAAGAGCTACGACTATGTGCGCGAGCACAACGCCGCCATGGACCGGCTCGACTTCGTGCCCGAGAAGCACGAGATCACGGCCGAATACGCGGAAGGCCAGAGCATCGACGTGCGCCTGCACGACGGCTCGCTGATGCAGCTCCACAAGCTCGACGACAGCTACGACCCGCAGGACGCCGACGCCGCGCTCGCCACGCTCCGCAAGCGCTACAACGCGGGCCAGGTGGTCACCGGCGTGCTCTATGTGGACAAGGACGGGCAAGACCTGCAC
>JAKSBI010000496.1 GCA_022361215.1 Hyphomicrobiales bacterium
GAACAGCGGAACGCCGAACGCGCCGCGATGGGGAAGCCGCCGATCGACGAAGACGAGGCGGAGCCGGCGACCCTGGACGGGCCCGCCGAGCCGCAGACAGCGCCCGAAGAGCCGGCCGCCGAGGGCAGCTACCAGCCCGACATCGATGCCGATGCAGAGCCCGATCCCGACGCCGTGCAGCGCGAGCAGGACCGCGAGGACTATCTCGCCTTCATGAAGGACCGCTTCGCGGAGTGCCGAACGCGCGAAGAGCTTGACGGCGCCTGGAGCGGCTGTGCGGCCCATCTCCCTCAGCTCGGCATCGAGGAAGCCTCGGCCTGGCACAACCGGTTCCTGAGCGCCTACGGCGTGCGCCAGAAGCAGATACCGGGAGGACGGAGATGACCCCTGTCCAGCGGCGATGCCTCGACGCGATCACCGGCTACATCGCCGAGCACGGCTACAGTCCTTCGCATGAAGAGATCGGCGCGGCGATCCGGCATCGAAGCAAGTGCAGCGTCGGGCGAATCCTGCGACAGCTCCGCGATCGGGGCTACATCCGCTATGCCCCCAACCGCAGCCGCAGCATCGAAGTGCTTGACCGGCCGCCGGTGCCGACGTCGGTCATGTACGCGGCCGAGCGCCTGCTCGACTCTGTCAGAAGCGAGGACCTCGAGGCGGGCACGGCCGTCGTCGCCACGGATGCGCTCGGCGCGCTTGACGAAGCCGTTGCGGAGGCCCGTGGTCGCCCAACAGGCGCCGGCGCTCCGATGGCGGACAGGGAGACGCGCCCATGACCAAGCTGCGCTGTGTCGTCACGGCCGACGGCCGCCGTGGCTTCCCGGACGTCGCGGTCTATGAGATCGCGAAGGGCGATCGCGTGGGAACGCGCTTTGCCGTGCCGCCGTCGATCGCGATGTGTCCCGACGAAGTCTCGGCCAAGCATCCGCCGCTGAGCAGCACCGCCGCCGCTCGGTCTCGGGCCGAGGACCCGCCGCCGGCACCGAAGAGCTCGCTCGGCTACGTGACGCGGATCTTGGATCCTGCCGGCTATGCGCGCCTGGCCGAACAGGGCTTCTGGACCAGCTCCGATCACCTGGGGCGGTCGCGCTTCGTCGACCGACGGACAGCACCGGGGGCGTGACGTGGCCGAGAACGGCAAGATCGATGACCTCCCCATGGCCTCCTACCTCAAGGTCGGCTGCTGCGAGCACAGCGTCACGGTAGGGCTCTTCGATAAGGACGATGTGCTCTTCGCTGGCTTTCAGTTGCCGCTGGAAGGCGTCAACGACTTCGTTGAGAGCCTGCTCGACAAAGCCGAAGAGGGCGTGAGCAAGCGCCTCCGGAATGCCGAGTGCGACGGCCATGGCTGACCGCCAGCCCTGCGTCGTCCCTTTCTGCCGCTGCACCCGGAAAGCCGGGCGATATACCGAATGGATCTGCGCCAAGCACTGGGCACTGGTCCCGCGCAAGATGCGCAGGGTGATGTTTCGAGCTCGGCGCTGCGGACTTCACAGCGTGGACAACATGGCCTGGAGAGCTTGCAAGCGTAAAGCCATCGAAGCGGCCGGGGGAATAGCGTGATGGTCGCCTACAGCTTCCAGAAGCGCTTCGTCGAGCCGATCCGCGCCCGCACCAAGAGGCAGACCATCAGACGCCGTGGTCTCCGCCGGCACGCGCGACCCGGAGAGCTCGTGCAGCTCTACTGCGGCATGCGCACCAAGCACTGCTTCAAGATCCTCGAGCCGGACCCGGTGTGCCAGAGCGCAGAGCCGATCCGTCTCTCGGTCTCCGATGAGTCCGACCTCGACATCTGGCGCGAGATCGCCACGGAAGGCGGCGAGACGCGGACGGTCGACCTCGCCACGGAAGCCTTCGCCAAGGCGGACGGCTTCGCCTCCCTCACCGACATGGCGCGGTTCTGGCTGAAGGCGCACGGGCCGGGCACCTACGACGATCTGGTGCTGGTCAGGTGGGCGGAGGCTGCAGAAGGAGGATAGGCTTGGACTCGCTCCCAAGGCTCTTCACCGAGGCCGAAGCGGCGCGCTATCTTGGCCTCGCCGAGCCGACACTGGCGCGCAAGCGGCGGGCCAAGGAGATTGCCTGCATCAAGGTAGGCAACCATCCTCGCTACACCGAGGCCCATATCCTCGCCTACCTGGAGAGGCAGACATGCCCCGCTACCGAAAGCGCCAAAGACTGTTCCAGATCGGGGACTGGTGGATCGAATGTGGTCGAGCTTCCCCAGCCTACTACCGCGCGCGCTACAACCCAAAATCCCGCCAAGTCGACCGAGTCAGCCTGGAGACGGAGGATTTTGAGGAATCAAAGGACCGACTCGTCGAGTGGTGGGTCCTCAACCACCGGCCCAAAGCGGCCGAGCCCGAGCAAGTCGACCTCGTAAACCTGCTGCTCCAGTATCAGGACGACCACGGCCAGCATACGGCCGATCCGGCCCGGATCAGGCTCGCGATCACGCACCTGTCCGACTACTTCAAGGGCACGTCGGCCGGCGACCTCACCGCAGGCCTACAGC
>JAKSBI010000240.1 GCA_022361215.1 Hyphomicrobiales bacterium
ACCTGCGCGCCGAAGCTCTTGGTCAGCCCCGAGGCGGCGAGCAGCGGCCCGTCGGCGCTCATGGCGCGGCCTCCCGGGGCCCGGACGGCGCCTCGGGGCGGCGGCCCTCGCAATAGTCGGTGTCGGAGCAGACGAACATGCGCCCGCCGCTGTCGTCGGTGATGATCTCGTCGAGGAAGGAATCCTCCGCGCCGCAGAGCGCGCAGCGCTCCTCCCAGCTCTGCACCGCGAAGGGGTGGTCCTCGAAATCGAGGCTGACCACGCTGGTATAGGGCGGGATGGCGTAGATGCGCTTCTCGCGGCCGGCGCCGAAGAGCTGCAGGGCCGGCGAGCGGTCGAGCTTCGGGTTGTCGAATTTCGGGATCGGCGACGGGTCCATGATATGCCGCCGGTTGACGCTCACGGGGTAGGCGTAGGTGGTGGCGATGTGGCCGTGGCGCGCGATGTCCTCGTAGAGCTTGACGTGCATCAGGCCGTATTCGGAGAGGCCGTGCATCTTGCGCGTCTCGGTCTCGCGCGGCTCCAGGAAGCGCAGGGGCTCCGGGATCGGCACCTGATAGACCAGGATCTGGTCGGCCCGGAGCGGCTGCTCCGGCACCCGGTGCCGGGTCTGGATGACGCTGGCTTCGCCCGTGGCGGTGGTGGTGGCCACGCCGGCGGTCTTCTCGAAGAACTTGCGGATGCTGACCGCGTTGGTGGTGTCGTCGGCGCCCTGGTCGATCACCTTGAGCACGTCGTCGCGGCCGAGGATCGAGGCGGTGACCTGCACGCCGCCGGTGCCCCAGCCATAGGGCATGGGCATCTCGCGGCTGGCGAAGGGCACCTGATAGCCGGGCACGGCCACGGCCTTCAGCAGCGCGCGGCGGACCATGCGCTTGGTCTGCTCGTCCAGATAGGCGAAGTTGTAGGCGGGTGCGGACATGGCCCTACTCCGCCGCCTCGATGCGCGCGCGCTCGATCTCGTCGCGCATCCTTCTGAGCAACTCCAGCTCCGACTGGAAGTCCACATAGTGCGGCAGCTTCAGATGCTCCACGAAGCCCGTGGACTGGATGTTGTCGGAATGGGACAGCACGAACTCCTCGTCCTGGGCGGGCGCGGTACGCTCCTCGCCCAGCTCGTCGGCGCGCAGCGCCCGGTCCACCAGCGCCATGGACATGGCCTTGCGCTCGCACTGGCCGAAGGTCAGGCCGTAGCCGCGGGTGAACTGCGGCGGCACCTCCTTCGAGCCCTTGAACTGGGTCACCATCTCGCACTCTGTCAACGTGATCTCGCCGATCTCGATGGCGAAGCCCAGCTCCTCGGGCACGAGCTCCACGCGCACCTCGCCCATGCGGATCTCTCCGGCGAAGGGGTGGTTGCGCGCGTAGCCGCGCTGGGTCGAGTAGCCGAGCGCGAGGAGAAACCCCTCGTCGCCGCGCGCCAGGTTCTGCAAGCGCACGTCCCGGTCGGCCGGGAACTCCAGGGGCTCCCGGGTCAGGTCGCCGACGGCCTCCCCGTCTCCGCCGTCTGCCGCCACGGCGCCGTCCGGCGGCTCCATCAGGCCCTCGTCGCGCAGGAGATCGAGCACGCGGGGCATCTCGGGATCGGCCGGTGCCTGGGACACCTCGCCGGGCGTCTCTCCGGAGCCGTTCTGCAACTCGAAATCGATCAGCCGGTGGGTGTAGTCGAAGGTAGGCCCGAGGATCTGGCCGCCCGGCAGGTCCTTGAAGGAGGCGGAGACGCGGCGGCGGATGGTCATGGCCCCGGTCTCCACGGGCTC
>JAKSBI010000642.1 GCA_022361215.1 Hyphomicrobiales bacterium
CGGGGGTGTGCGTCGAAGCCACGGCCCGAAACCAGGGGATACCCAAAGCATATTGGGGTCCCCGATGCACGGGGGAGGAGGCCGGGCTCTCGGCCTTCGTCGAGATCCGCGAAGGCGATGCGCTCGAGACCCTGCGCGAGTCGGACGGGCCCATCGACCTGCTCCTCAACGACGGCTTTCCCATGCTTGCGCTGGACATCGTCAAGCTGCTCGCGCCCCGCATGCGCCCGGGCGCCGGGGTCATAACCGACAATGTCAGGACCTTTCCGGGGAACTATGCCGACTACATGACCTATATGCGTTCGCCCGAAAGCGGCTTCCGCACCACGCTGCTGCCCTACAAGTCGGGCACCGGGTTCTCGGTCAGATGCGCCGGCGAGGGGGCCTAGAGCATGTCGCGATCATTCTGATCGCGCCATTGCTCTCGTTCTTTGTTGAAGCATGTCTTTTTTCCCGAAACCGGTATCCACTTTCGGGAGACATGCTTTAGGGGCGACGGCGCTTCCCAAGTGTCCGGGCGTCGATCAGATCTTGTCCATGATCGGGATGTTCTCCGATTCGATGGCGAGCCGGATCAGGTCGGCGAGGGTCTTGACCTTGAGCTTGTTCTTGAGCTGCGTGCAGGTGTTGGCGACGGTCTTGTAGCTGACGTGGAGCTGCTCGGCGATCTCGCCGTGGCTCAGCCCCTTGCCGACCAGCCGCAGCACCTGCAGCTCCCGGGAGGTGAGGCTGTCGAAGGGCGTCTTGGTGCGGCCGATCTTCATGGCCGCGAGGTGGGTGGCCATGGCGTGCTCGAGATAGATCTTGCCGGCGCGGATGGTCTTCACCGCCTCGCAGAAATCCTCCGGCCGGGAGCTCTTCGTCAGGTAGCCATGGGCGCCGGCCTCCAGCGCCCGCACGGGAAAGATCGGGTCCTCGTGCATGCTGAAGACCAGGATCTTCACGTCCGGCGCGCGGTCGAGCAGGCGCCCGATCATGGCCAGGCCGCCGACGCCGGGCAGGCCGAGATCGAGCACGATCAGCTCGGGCCTGTTCCGGTCCAGCAGGCGATAGCCCTCGTCGCAGGTGCGGGCTTCCAGAACCGTGTCGAAGCCGGCGTCCTCCAGCAGGCGCCGGCAGCCCAGATGGGTCACCGGATGGTCGTCGATCACCAGGGCTTCAGTCATGGGCTCGGCCTTTCAGCTCGGCAGGGTCCGCGGTCGTCGCGGCGGCGCGCCCTTCGCGCTCGACGGGCACCAGGATGCTCACGACCGTGCCGCCCTCCGGCCGAGGCCGGATGCTGAACGCGCCGCCCAGCGCCTTGACGCGCTGCCCCATGCCCGAGAGGCCGAACCCGAACTCGGTCGCGGGGTCGAAGCCCCGGCCGTTGTCGGCGACCAGGACGCGAACGGCGTCCATGGGCGCGACGCCGTTCCGGCCGTTGGCCGCGGAGGGCGGAACCGTTTGCAATGTGACATCGATCTCCGAGGCGTCAGCGTGCCGGGCCGCGTTCGTCAGGCATTCTTGCACCATGCGGTAGATGGTCAAGTCCGCCGTCTCGCCGCAGCTCTCCAGGTCGTCCGGCACGCGCAGGCGCCACTGCACGTCCGCGTTGCGCATGCGAAAGCCCTTGACCAGATCCTCCAGAAGCTGGGGCATGCCCACGTGACCGAGCGCCATCGGCCGCAGCCGGGAGAGAAGAGCGCGATTGCTCTGCTGCATATGGTCGACGATCTCGAGGATGGCGCGGGCGCGCTCGGCCAGCGCCGGGCCCGTCTCGCCGTCGAGCTTGCCCGCCTCGGACTCGATGAACGTGGCGTCCACCTTGATGCCGAACAGGCAGGGGCCGAACTCGTCGTGCAGCTCCAGGGCGATGTTCTTGCGCTCGGTGTCCTGGACCGTGACGAGCTGCTGGCTGAGGGCCTCCTTCTCCCGAATGGTGGCCTCGAGCGTCGCCGCCAGGTCGTTGAAGCGCCGTCCGGTCCGGGCCAGGTCCGGGACGGCGATCTCGGGCAGACGCACGCCATAGTTCCCGGACTGAAGCTGCTCGAGCCCGTGCGCGATGGTCGCGAGCGGGCGCAGCGATCGCCCCAGAGCCCAGTAGACCGCCAGCCCCAGGATCAGGGATGCGGCGCCCATCAGGAACAGCAGCGCGCGAAAGTCCTGCCAGACCTCCGCGATCTCGTCCGAGGGCTCGGTGGCGATCACCACATAGCCCATGGTCGCGCCGTCGAGCGCGATGGGCACGCGGGTGATCTCCACGGGCGGCCGGATCAGCGCATCGAACCAGGCGGGCGCCGGCGTGACGGCATCGGCCTCCTCGGCGGGCTCGAGGAGCGCTTTCGTCGTCGGCTCGTTCCGCAGGTTCAGAATGGCGATCCGCACATGGCGCGGGTGCTGGAGCTGGACCGGCAGGTCGGAGAGGATGGTGTCCGGTCGTCCCGTTCGCGCCAAGGCGCCGACCGCCGCGATCGCCAGCTTCTTCGCAAGCTCCTGGCTGGCGGCGGTCTCGGCCCGGACCGCCTCCCGGGCGTTCGATATGAGCAGAAGGACCGCCCCGACGATGGCGGCGAGCATGATCAGGGAAAACAGGGCCAGAACGCGCCCGCGCAGTGAAAGATGATGCAAGCCTCGGTCTCCTCGACACCCGCTGCCGGCCGTCGCACAGGGCGCCGCGCGCCCGTCATGATGTCCGGATGCGTCGGTGCCTGTCATCCCCAAACCGGCCGCATGAGTCGTTCATTAGTAGGATTCAAGGAGTTAGTCGAGCCTCGAAGGGCCCAAACAAGGTCCAGGACAGGTCTGAGAAAGCTGCAAGGAGGCGCAAGCTTTTCGGAAAGTTCGGTAATATTTCTACCGCTATTTCCCAAGAGACGCAGATCCGGCTTCGGCGCGGACGCAGACCTGGCGCCGACGGCCCGGAGGTGTCGGCTCAGCAGGCCAGGCGCCGGGGGCGCCGCCAGGCGGCGAGCAGGACGACCGGCAGCGGCACA
>JAKSBI010000772.1 GCA_022361215.1 Hyphomicrobiales bacterium
AGCGCAGCGGCCCCGGCGCGCAGCGCCAGGCCCCGCAGATCGTCATGGAGAGCTAGGGGCTCTTGAGATTCGCGGTTGTGGGTCCGCGAGACCGGCGACATCGCGGCCCGTACTTCTCCGTCCTCCGTCATTCCCGCGAAAGCGCAGTGGTGTCCGGGATTTTGGGAACGGGTCGGTCTGGATTGCAGGCACGGCCTTGGTTTCTGGCCTGAAGCTGTGCGCTCGGACAGCCTTTCAGGTGATCTACCGCGCCCTCGATTTTCGTCATGCCCGGACTTGATCCGGGCATCCATTCCACTGGCCTTTCGGCAAATTCGAGAGGAGACGGCATGGATTGCCGGGTCAAGCCCGGCAATGACGATGGTTGGGTCCGCGCTGCACTCAAATCCCGGACACCACTGCGCGAAAGCGGGAATCCATTGGCGGCAGCGGCAAAGCGCAGGCTTCGGACGGTGTTGAAGACGACTGGGGTCTGACCCCTGTTGCCATGGCAACGGCTGCTGCCCGGCTCGCGGAAGAGGATCCACTACCAATGGTAGAATATTACTCGTTTTGCTAGAATTGCACTAAGCTTAAATATTTGGTTACCCCTGAATATAGAAAATTGGCGCCTCTTCTCTCGTTGTTTGAGCTTGTAGAACCAGGAGGCTGCCATGAAGCGCGTGGCCGGATATTTCCAGAACCAGCGGATTGGCGTGCGCATCGGGCTCCTCGCCGTGCCGACGATCGTGTCCCTCGGGGCCATCGCGGCGGTGGTTCTGGTGACGCTTCTGCAACAGATGAACGGCGTGGCGAGACTGCAGGAGCTGGTCAGGCTGACGCCCTCTCTGAGTGGCGTGATCCACGAGCTGCACAAGGAGCGCGGGCTCTCGGCGGGCTTCATCGATTCCGGCGGCCTCTATCTGAGGGACGAGCTGGAGAGCCAGCGCAAGGTCACGGACGGCGCCGTGGGCACGCTCGGGAAGACGCTCGCCGCCTTCGATGCCGCTCCCTACGGGGAGGCGTTCGCCAAACGGCTCGATGCGTCGAACAAGGCCCTGGAGCAGATCGCTGCGACCCGCGAGGAGGTCACCTCGCTGACGCTGCTGCCCGAGGAGATGGAGAAGGGCTATGCGGTGGCCATCCGTGCGCTCATGTCGATCGTGTCCGAGATGGGCGCGCTCAGCACCGACGCCGAGGTCGCCAAGCTGATCATCTCCTACATGGCCCTGCTGGAGTGGCAGGAACTGGCGGGCCAGGAACGCGTCATCGGAGCCAGCGGCTTCACCACCGGCGTCTTCGGAGAAGACCTCTACCAGGCGTTCGTCGAGGTGGTCTCCGCGCAGCGCGCTTATCTCGACATGTACAGGGCCAGCGCAGGCGCCGGTCTCAGGCGCAGCCTGGATAACGCCGTGGCGACGGACCAGGCCAAAAGCGCCGAGAAGATGCGGGAGGTCGTCCTGCGGACCATAACCACGGGCGACACGGAAGGCATTCTGGCCAGCGACTGGTTCGCGGCGATCACCGAGAAGATCGAGCTCATCATCGCGGTCGAGGAAAAGACCGGCGAGCGGCTCGCGGCGGTGCTGGCGGAGCTGGAAGGCAGCGCCGCCAGGCAGCTCTGGGAGACGGCCCTCTTCCTGGTCGTCGTCGTGGCGATCTCGGTTCTGCTTGCGGGCCTGGTGTTCCAGAGCCTGGTGCCGCCGATCCGGCGTCTGACGGCCAATATGGGGCGCCTTGCCGAGGGCGACACCTCGGTCGACATCGATGGCGCAGGGCAGAAGGACGAGATCGGCGCCATGTCCCGGGCGGTGCGCGTGTTCCGCGACAATGCGGTCGAGCGCGAGCGCCTGGCGGCGCAGCAGCAGCAGGAATCCAAGACCAAGGAGGCCGAGCGCAAGCGGCGGTCCCAGCTCACCAACGATTTCGCCACCGCCGCGGCGTCCATCGTCGAGGGTCTGGCGGGATCCGCGTCGGAGCTGGAGGAGACCTCCAACACGCTGTCGTCCGTCGCCAGCTCCACTGCCGAGAAGGTGGTGAGAGGGGCCGCGGCCTCCGAGGAGGCCTCCCAGAACGTGGCCACCGTGGCGGCCTCGGCCGCGCAGATCGAGACGTCGATCAAGGAGATTGGCGACCAGGTCTCCAACGCCACCGACATCGTCGGCCGCGCCGACGCGGACGTGAAGGACAGCAGCGAGAAGATCGACAGCCTGGCCGGCTCGGTCCGCAAGATCGGCGAGGTGGTGACGCTGATCCAGGACATCGCCGAGCAGACCAACCTGCTGGCGCTGAACGCCACCATCGAGGCCGCGCGCGCCGGCGACATGGGCAAGGGCTTCGCCGTGGTGGCGAACGAGGTCAAGACGCTCGCCAACCAGACGGCGAAGGCCACCGAGGAGATCTCCAACCAGATCTCCGAGATCCAGTCCTCGACCAACGAGGCCGTGGACACCATCCAGGGCATCACCTCGACCATGGGCCAGGTGCGGGAGATCACCTCGACGATCGCGGCCGCCATGGAGGAGCAGGCCTCGGCGACGGGCGAGATCACGCGCAACATTCAGCAGGCCGCCCACGGCACCGAGGAGGTGGCCGGCAGCATGAGCAGCGTGGAGCAGGGCAGCCGCGAGACCAACACCTCCGCCGACCGCGTGAAGACCGCCTCCCAGGCCCTGTCGGAAGAGGCCGACCGCCTGAAGACCGAGGTCGACAGCTTCCTGCAGCAGATCAAGGCGGCGTGACCGGCCGCCTGCTGCATCGGCAGTTCTAGAGCCTGTCGCGATCATTCTGATTCGCGCCATTGCTCTAGCTCTTTATTGAAGCATGTCTTTTGTCCCGAAACCGGTATCCACTTTCGGGAGACATGCCCTAGGGCCTGTCGACCCTTCTCCGTCATTCCCGCGAAAGCGCAGTGGTGTCCGGGATTCGAGCGCAGCCCATACCCAACCGTCGTCATTGCCGGGCTTGACCCATAGCTGTCCGGTTTAGAAATTCAGAAATTCGATAACCGGTTGATAAAGCTTAGAAA
>JAKSBI010000107.1 GCA_022361215.1 Hyphomicrobiales bacterium
CCAGGACCACATAGATGGCGTCGCCCCAGGTGTTGCGGTAGAGGACGCTCTCGCCATAGCGGTCCATCACCTCGGACAGCGCGCCCATGACGGCGGCGTTGAACATGGGGATGGCGTGGTCCTTGAGCCTGCTGTAGCCCTTGACGTCGCCGAACAGCATGGCGCGCACGTTGCGCTCGAAGTTCGGGCCCTCGCCCGCCTGCGGGGGGGAATGGTCCGCGGTTGGCGCCGACGGCGCGGACGGAGGGGCCTGGGGCGGCAGCGCGATGACCCGGGTGTGCAGGCCCTTGCTCTGCCAGTATTCCACGTCTACGGCGGTTCCGGCGGGCGCGCCCTTGGAGGGCTGCTCGTCCCAGACCGCGACCTGCACGGGCTCGGCGTCGATGTGCTCGGCCCGGAGCAGCGCCGTGCCCATGGCGAGCTGGGAGGCGTAGCTGAAGAGCGCGTCGTCGTCCATGTAGAGGTCGTCGGTGGCGTAGGCCACGGACGTCACGCTTGCCATGCAGGCCTCGAAGCGCTCCGGCCATTGGCCGCCGCCGCCCAGGACCGAGATCGCCTTGAACTCCGCCTTGTCGAAGGGCAGGAAGGCGTGCACCTCGGCGCCGCGTGCGATCAACGCTTCGGCGAACAGGATGTCGGTGCCGCAGGCCAGCGAGCCATAGGCGAAGCCCACCGGGTTGGCGTCGAGATAGGCCGCGATCTCCTGCGCCACATGCGCCTCCAGCTCGGCCGGGAAGCGGCCGGGCTTGCCGGGGGCGGCGATCATATGGCCGACGAAATGGATCACCAGCGGCGGCGCGAGCGGCGTGAGGATCTCGGCGTCGATGCCCCTGGCCGCGCAGATCAGGCGGAGCTGCTTGCGTGTGGTGGCGACCGCCGCGAGGTTGCGGCCCTGGCTCTCGGCGGCGCGCTGCAAGGCTGCCCGGGCGCCGTCGAGGTCGTCGAGCAGCAGCGCCGCCTCGGCCTCGGTCGCCGCCACGTAGTAGCGCTCCACGCCCTCCGCGCCGCGGCGCTCGGCGCATTTTGCGATCACCTCGCCGGCGAGCGTCCGGGCCTGGGCCTCGTCGCCGCCCAAGAGGCTCATGCTGGCGGCGTTGATGCCCGGATAGTAGCCGCCGGTGCCGTCGTAGATGGCCTTGTAGAGGGCGGCGGCCTTTGCCGCGCCGGCCCGGCGCTCGGCGCCGCCATGCAGCAGCGCCCGGTCCTTGGCCAGGCGCGCGCCGAGCGCCGCGATATCCTCCGCCAGCTTGGGATCGAGGCCGGCGCCGTCCGCCTCCAGTCGCCGGGCCAGGCCGTACTCCTCGAGCGCGCTCTCGGCCTGGGCGATGGCGCCGCTGCGCGCCAGCGCCAGCACGGCCAGATATTTGAGCTGGTCGTTGTCCGGGAAGCCGATGAGGCCCTGCTTCGCCAGGTCGTAGGCCGAAAGATACTCGCCCCTGCGCTCCTCGGCCTTCGCGGTGTCGTACCAGAGCTCCGCCGATTTCGCCGTCACGTCGGTCAGCGCGTCGTCCATGGGGCCATCCGTCTCCAGGCCGCGGGCAGCGTCGAGCCTCCGCTCGACAGGAGATCATAGGAAGTTCGCCCCGACAATTCCAGGAACCGCCGGGCCGCCGCCCCCGTCTTTTGCGAAGCCCGGCATAGTGATACAAGGGGCCACCGGGAGCGCGTACAGTTGCATTGGCCGAGGGCGGGCCGAGTCGGTCCGTGGCCGGTGCCCAGGGCGGGAGTGGGGATGGAGCCGAGACCAGGGCCAGAGCCGGGGCGCCAGGGGCCGACCGGCAGCGAGTCGCTGCGCGACCGGTTGCGCATCTTCCACCCGGCCTACATCCCGATCATGGCGAAGCTGTTCCTGATCAGCACGGTCAGCGCCGCGGTCACCTTCTTCAGCCTGCGCATCCTGCAGGGCCTGGTGGCGATCTTCACCATCGCCATCGGCGCATCGGCGGGCGGCGAGACGGTGACCGAGGAGCTCGACTTCATCACGCGCTTCTTCGTCGAGCTGGACTTCGCCAAGGGCTGGCAACTCGTGGCGCTGGTGCTGGCGGTCTATTCGGCCATCGTGATCTTCCAGGCGTTGCTGCGGTTCATCAACATCCGCGTCGAGGCGCAGCTCGAGATCCAGTCGCAGAACGACATCGAGCAGGACATTCTGCTGCACCTCCTGCGCAAGGACGACCGCTTCTTCCATCGCCATCCCGTGACCGAGATCGCCAACCGGCTCTCCATGGACACGCGGGACATGTTCGAGCGGCGCCAGAACGTCTCCGAGCTCTACAACGCGCTGGCCCAGTCGATCGCGGTCCTGGTGTTCCTGGGCATGCAGAACTGGACCTACGCCGCGGCGGCGCTGGCCTTCACCGCCATCGGCATCGTCGCCATGCATCTCATGCTCGGCGAGATGAAGGACCTGATGGAGGCGCGCCGGCGCAGCGACGACCACGTCAAGGCCACCTTCGAGGACTATCTGGGCGCGGCGCCCGAGGTGCAGATGGGCGGCCTGCACTCCAAGAGCGTGCGCCAGCTCGGCAAGGTGCAGCGCGCGCGCCAGTCCGCCTTCATGCGGCACATGGTGCTCGACGGCCGGCTGTCGGTGATCTATCAGCTCAACCAGCTCATCGCGCTGCTCGCCATCATCGGCACCATCACCTATATCGTCTTCTCCTCGGACCTGGCGTCCATGGAGACCGGGCTGGTGGCGGGCCTGATCGCGGCGGCGATCCGATCCGTGCCGGAGTTCTACTCGAACATCTCCGAGGTGGTGCGGCTGGTCATGCAGTTCGGCCTGGCCGAGGTCAGCGAGCGGCGCCTCCTGGAATATGAGAGCCCGCCGGCGGAGACCGGCGACGGCGATCTGGCGCCGGGCGAGGGAGCCCGGCCCATCGCGCTCGAACGCATCAACTACTCCTACGGGCGGGGCGAGCCGGTGCGCGGCGGCCGCGACGGCATCACGGTCGACTTCGCGCCGAACAGCCTGAACGTGCTGGTCGGTCCGGCCGGGTCCGGGAAGTCG
>JAKSBI010000747.1 GCA_022361215.1 Hyphomicrobiales bacterium
AGAGGATGTCCTTCTCCCGCGCGAACCGCACGATGTCGTGCACGGTCAGGAAATAGGGCGCGTAGCCGAGCTGACCGATGAGCGCGAGCTCGCGGGCGAGGGTTTTTTCGATCTTCGGCGGCAGACCCTCCGGGTAGCGCTCGGCGGCGCCGGCCCAGGTCAGGTCCTCCAGGTGCGCTTGCGGCGTTTTGCCCGCGGGCACCGGCTCGTCCGGGTACTCGTAGACCAGCTCGTCCAGGGAGAAGCGGCAGGCCTCGGCAATCTCGCAGGCGCGAGTGAGGGCGTCCTCGTAACCCTGGAACAGGCGAGCCATCTCCTGGGGCGCCTTCAGGTGGCGCTCGGCATTGACCTCGAGGCGGAGGCCGGCCTCCTGGATGGTGCATTTCTCGCGGATGCAGGTGAGCACGTCTTGCAGTGGGCGGCGGTGGGCCGCGTGATAGAGCACGTCGCCGGTGGCGACGAGGGCCACGCCCGCCTGCCGGGCCAGCCGGTCGAGGGCGGCGATGCGGGTCCGGTCGTCGCCGCGATAGGCGTGGGAGGCGGCGAGATGCAAGGGCGCGTCGAGGGCGTCGCGGAGGCGGGCGAGGGCGGGGGCGAAGGCCGCCACGCCGGCCGGGGCGCCGGCGGGCGCGAGGGCGGTGAAGACCTGCCCTTGCGCATGGGCCGCCACGTCGTCGAGGAACAGCGTGCAGTCTCCCTTCTCCGCCCGGCCCTGGCCGAGCGTCAGCAGGCGGCAGAGCCGGCCATAGGCGGCCCGATCGGTCGGGTAGACGAGCAGGCTCGGCGCGTCCTGGAGGTCGAGCCGGGCGCCGACGACGAGGCGTAGCCCGACCTGCTTGGCGGCGGTGTGGGCGCGCACGATGCCGGCGAGCGTGTTGCGGTCGGCGACGGCAAGGGCCTCGAGGCCGAGCGCCTTGGCCGTGGCGGCCAGCTCCTCGGCGTGGGAGCCACCGCGCAGGAAGGAGAAATTGCTGACGGCCTGCAGCTCGGCATAGCGGGTCATGGCAGGCGTCCCCTAGAGCCTGTCGCGATCGTTCTGATTCGCGCCATTGCTCTCGCTCTTTGGTGAAGCATGTCTTTTCTCCCGAAACCGGTATCCACTTTCGGGAGACATGCTTTAACGGCCGTTCCGGAGCGGCTGCCACGTCTCCCCGTCATCGCCGGGCAAGCGGACCGAGGGGTGTGCCGGCCCGGCAACCCACGCCATCGGGGTGTCGGCGTGTGGAGACGCAGATGGCATGGACCCCGGCTCGAGGCCGGGGCGACGGGGAGCTGGTGGGGACGGTCCATGGCGCTCATCCGAACAGGCCGTGCAGGTACCAGTCCGGCGGGCCGTGCTCGGGGTGGGGCTGGTAGAGCCCGTCGCGGAACACCCAGTAGCGGGCGCCTTGGTCGTCCTCGATGCGGTAGTAGTCGCGCGGCCGGCTGGGGGCGCGGGCGCGGGCGATCTCGCGCCACCATTCGGGCGCGATGCGCTCGGGGCCCTGGGTCCGCACGATGCGGCGGGTGACGCACCGCCAGGTGAAGAGCGCCGGCGGGCCCTCGGGGACCTCGGCGACGACGGCGATGGGCTCGGGCCGCTCCAGGAGCAGGGGCGGCCGCGGCGGCATGTGCGCCGGCTCGGCGGGCCAGGGGGCGGGCCGAGCCATGGCCGGCCGATACCGCTCGGCGCGCTCGGGGATGTGGCTCGCCCGGGGGCTCGCGCGCGTCACCCGGTCGGGGCCGAGCCGGTTCGAGAGCCGGTCGATCAGGGGCGCGACGGGGGCGGCCTCGCGGCCCTCCGCGAAGGCGGTCTGCTCGGGCGCCAGGCGCTCGACGGCGTTGGCGGCGAGGGTCATCAGGTCGATGCCGAAGCCGGCGTCGATCTCCAAGACCTTCTCCTTGAGCAGGCGCACGAGATGGGCGGGCGTGCGGCAGGCGGTGCTGAGCCCCACCGTCATCCAGGCGTAGGTGCCGTCGCTGCGGTAGGCGGTGAAGGCGACCTGGCGCGCGCCCTGGAGATCGCGCGCCAGCCGGGCGCAGAGGTCGTCGGCCAGTGTCTCCAGGGCCGTCTCGAACGGCTCCGCCGAGATCAGCGGCTCGGGGAAGGGCAGGCGGGCCATGTAATAGGGCGGCGGGATCAGCGGCGCGCCGGGCTCCGCGGCCGGGTCCAGCGCCTGATCGAGCCGGGTCAGCACCGCCTCCGCGGCCGCCCTGGCGGCGAAGCGGCGCTTCAGGCTGGCGCGGGGCAGCGCTGCGAGCTGGCCGATGCGGCGCAGGCCCAGGCGCTTCAGCAGCGTGACCGTGTCGGGCGTGAGGCGCAGCCCCTCGACGGGGAGCGGGTCGAGGGCCTGGCCCGCGCCGCCGGCGGGCGCGGTGGCGCGGGGGCCATCGCCGAAGCGGGCGAGCGCCCAGGCGCAGCCCCTGGTGTCGGCGAGGCCCAGATGCGCCGTCAGGCCGAGCCCCGCAAGCCGCACGGTTATGTCGTCGAGCAGGCCCGCCTCGCCGCCGAAGAGGTGGGCCACGCCGGTAACGTCGAGCCAGAGGCCGTCGGCGCCCTCCACATTGAGCGACGGGCTGTAGCGGCCGCACCAGCGGGCGAGCCGGATGAGGGCTTGCGCGTCCCGCTCGGGCTCGGCCGGGGCCGATTGCAGCCGCGGGCAGCGGGCGCGGGCGTCGGCGAGACCGAGGCCGGGGGCGATGCTCTCGGCCCGCGCGGCGGCGTTCACGGCGGTGATCGTCATCGCCCGCTCGGTCATGGCGGCGAGGGCGAAGGGGCGGTCATCCGGTATGGGCGAGGAGGCGCCCGGCTTCGCCGCCCGCTTCAGGCGCTCGATCGGCCAATGGGGCAGCCAGATGGAAACGATACGCGTCATCACTCCACTCCACGGTCCAGGCGCGCCCGTCGGGCCCGTGCCGGCAGCGCTCGAGCGCGAGCCGCCAGCGCGCCGCGCCGGGGGCGGTGGCATCGAGGGCGTCCGGCCTGCCGGGCGCGGCGGCGACGCGCCAGCGGGTCAGCG
>JAKSBI010000373.1 GCA_022361215.1 Hyphomicrobiales bacterium
AGGACGTATTCAAGGCTGCCGAGGCGTAAGGCACCTCGCGCATCCGGCGGAACTGCGAGGTGTCGTTGCCGAGCATCTGGCCCATGCCCTTCGAGCCCATCGCATCGGGCAGACGCGCCCCGGTGGACTCACCCACATGGACGAAAGGAATGCCGCGCTGGACGCAGGTCGTGCGCACATATCCCATCTTCTTCGAATTGATCGCGCCGGTGGAAGCGCCTTTGGTGGTGAAATCGTTGACCACTACGCCGATATCCCGGCCGTCGATCTTGCCGAAACCGACGATTTTGCCGTCTCGCGGTGTACTGGCCGCAGCTTCATCGGAGAATGAGGAGGCGCCCAGCAGCCCGAGCTCGAAGAAGCTGTCCTTGTCGATCAGGGCTTCCAGGCGTTGTTCGGCGTTCAAATCGTTGCGTTCGGCGCGCTTGGCGAGTTTCTCGCCCCCGCCCATCCGGGCAGCGTCGGTCCGTCTGCGGTCCAGCTCCGCCATTAGGTCGTCATGGGGCATGGGCAGTCCTCTTCGTTGTGGTTTCGCCGAATGTCGCTTCCGCCGTCGTGGCCGCCGCGACAAGCGCCGGGTCGATCACCGGGCGGAAGCCGGCCGGAAGGCCAAGTGAGCCATGATCGAAGGGCAGCGGGGCTTGGAACATCCGCCCCGTCATCTTCAGGAAACCGTTGAATTCCCCGGCGTTTCGGATCGAACATGCCGCGACGCAGGCTTCCAGCCACGCATGCAGATCGCTGCCGAGCCCGTCGCCCAAGACCGCCTCCATACCATGGGACTGGACGTGGCGGATGCCCTCGGCCAGGCGGTCCAGGCTGCCGAACCGTTTCAGCTTGAGCTTGCAGAAGGCGACGCCAGGGATGGAGGCGGCCCGTTCGATATCGGCCAAGTCGCAGATCGGTTCGTCCAGCATGACCGGAATGTCGGACGCCGCGGCTACAGCCGCATTCTCGTCCCAGGCCGATGCGTCGCAGGGTTGTTCGAACAACATGATGCCTTCGGGGTCGATCCGCCGGACGAAGCGGATCGCATCGTCCCGGCTGAAGGCACGGTTGGCGTCGACCCGCAGCTCGGCCCGCCCTGCAGCCGCCTGTTGAATCCAGCCCAACCGCTCTGCGTCCTGATCGACATCCTTGCCGACTTTGACCTTGAAGGTCGTGAACCCCGTCCCCAGGGCGGCGGCCACTTCCGCCTCGATCCCGCGTTCATCGAGTGCGCCAATCGGTGTAAGCAAGGGCAAACGATGGGGACGATCGAGCCGTAGGCATGGATGGTCCTCCAACACCTCAAGCGCGGTCACGGCGGTGGTGGTCGCGACCCTGCTGGATGTAAAATCCGCAAGCATGCACGCCTTGGCATCGGGGATGGGCAGACCGATCAGATGCGGCATGCGTTCGCACAAATGCGCCCAAGCGCCCTCCCGCGTCTCTGCGCTCGATCCCGGTGAGACGTGACCGTCGCCGAAGGCGACGCGGCCCTCGGTATCGGCAATCTCCACCACGAATGGCTCGAACTCGCGAAACGTTTGGTAGGACAGCCGGTACGGCTCGGTAAGCGGCAGACGCAAGCGCCGCACGGTGACTCCGGCAATGCTCATGAAGCCGCCTGGTGCACGCGGCGCGGGTGCCGACCTGCGGCGCGTGGGTCTCCGTTCGATGGTGTTGCCATGGGTTGGCGCCCGGATTCGATCGCCGGCCAGCGTCTGTTTCTCGACGATGAAGATCGTAGTTGTTGAAACTACTACGGTAAGCCGAAATTGGCAACGACTCATCGCGGGGCAATGCGTACACCCCTGAGGAAAGAGCGTTGTGAGTTCGTAGAAGAGAGCCTTGGCGGCAGCTGATAGCCGCGTATTGCCGGACGGTGCGACGCCGAGGGCGCGAGGTTTCGCTCTGCGCCGGCGCGGGGCAGGCCGCTAACCGGGCGAGGGTTGAGCGGGTTGTCCGACGTCGCGAGTTGATTTCAAGGCCACGTCCGTCAGGATGTCGCCCGCCCAGTGACCGCTGGCGACTTCGCGGCGGACCATTTCCTGTATCAGCTCGATCAGCTTTCTGGCCGTCGCCGTCATGATGGATTTCGGTGGCAGGGCGACCACCAGCTCGCGCGTGATTTCCGGCTCGACAATCCGCGTGGCGGCGAGCTCGCGTCTCTCGATCTCCTCGTAGATCGCCGCCTGAGACAGGATCGTGTAGCCCTTGCCGTCGCGCACCAGCGCTTTGATGGCGGCAAAGGAATCCACGCTCAAAAGGGTGGGGGTGCGGGTCTCAATGCGCGCAAAGGCCTTGTCCACGCGATCGAGCAGGAGGCTCGGCCGGTTCGGCACGATCAGCGGCAGATTTGCAACCTCTCGAAGCGGGACCTGTGGCTGGTTCACAAGGTCCGAGGCCGTCGGGCCCACAAGGAACATATGCTCGCGAAACACGAGGTCGGTGCTTATATAGCGATAGGATTTCGGGTCGTAGATAAGGCCGACATCGACACGCCCGATTTCCAGCCACTCGACGATGTATCGGCTGAACCCCTCCATGACGCATAAGGTCGCGTCCGGATACAGGCTCCGAAATACCTCGACCAGGTTCGCGATCAAGGATGACCCCAGATGAGGCGGGACGCCGAGGGTCACCTCGCCGCGCGGACAGTCTTGCGAGCCCCTTATGTCCGCGACGGCGCGTTTCAGATGCCGCAGCACCGTCTTGGTACGCTTGTAGAAGCGCTCGCCATCGGGTGTCAGCTTCACCCCGCGACCGTCGCGGTGAAACAAGCGGCTTCCCAGTTCTTCTTCCAGAGATTTGATATGGCGGCTCAAGGCCGGCTGGGCGATGTTGGCCTCTGCCGAAGCCCGACTGAAGCTCTCGAACTCCGCAACG
>JAKSBI010000619.1 GCA_022361215.1 Hyphomicrobiales bacterium
GACTGCGACGCCTATGAGGAGCTGGCGAAGGCGATCGCCAAGTTCGAGGCGCGAGGCGCGACCACCGCGCACTGAGCGCGCCGGCGGTCTCACTCAAGCGTGCAAGACGAGAGGTCGCCCTTCCGGGCGGCCTTTTTGCTTGGCCGGCACCGCAAGGTAAGTGTCCACAGGCCCTATTCGGTCAGCGCGATGACCGAGCGCACGCCGACCACGCGCTGCAGCATCTTGTCGACCAGATGAGCGTCCTGGCGCGTCACGCCGAAGACGCGCAGGTCCACGGTGACCTCGGCGCCGTCGCCCGATTCACGGCTGGCATGCACGCGGTGCGGCACCATCCCCATCTTCGAGAACGGCTCGACCAGCCGGGGCAGCAGGCCCGGATCGGCGTCGGCGGTAACGAAATAGAAGGCACGGACGGACTGTTGAGCCGGTTCGGCGCCGGCAGCGGCAGGTTCGGCAGACATGGGAGAAGCACTCCTTCACGAGATCTGGGAATTACAGAGAAACGGTCCCGGCACCCTCAGGCGGCCGGGTCTGTAATTCGCGTAAGGATCTCGCTGTGAAGGGCTGTGCGCATGGCGCGGATATTGATATAACGCGGCTCCGAATTCAAGCCCGTTGACGGCCTAACCGGGAGGGCAGCCGATCAGCGCTCTTGCGGCCGAGCGTGGCCGCCGGGCCTAGGGCCTGTGGACACTTACGTTGTGGATGCTGGTTTTGCGAGATTGGCCCAGCTTTAGGAGCGAGGGCGCAGGACATGCCTTGCATATTCAAGCCCGAGCGACGCGGAGATCGGCCAATCTCGCAAAATCCCGAATGGGACCCGCCAGCACCGCAACGTAAATGTCCACAGGCCCGAGAGCTGCGACCCCACGCAGACAGTCGGAACTTCGAACCGTGACACTCGCACGAGACTTGGCCGCCCCGGCGCTGCCGAAGGCGGGCGTTTCCAGCCGTATCCAAATGGCCTTCGAGTCCGAGGAGATCGAGGGCCTGCGCCTGGCCACGCGCGGCCGTATGGTCGCGCTGGGCGCCGTCGCCCTGCTGCTGCCGGCGATCTCGACCTATCCGAACTTCCTCTATTTCGAGGGGCTGCTGCTGGTCTTTCTGGGGCTCGGCTGGGCGCAGTACGCACTGGCCACGAGCCGCCATGCGCGGCGCTGGCACCCCTATTTGTTCGTCACCCTCGATGCGGGCCTGCTGGCCTTCACCCTGACCGTGCCGAGCCCGTTTGCCGAAAATGCCCTCACCTCGCAAATGGCGCTGCGCGGCAACGTCTTCATCTACTACTTCATGCTGCTGGGCGTGATCGCCTTCAGCTATCGCTGGCGGCTGATGGTCTGGTGCGGCGTGGTCGGCGCCCTGAGCTGGACGCTGGCGTCGCTCAGGACGGCGACGCTGGACGACACCACGGTCTACGGCCTGAACCTGGGCGGCAGCGACGCCGTGCTGACGGCGATCACGAACCCGAGCGCCTTCTTCCTCGCCGACCGGCTGCAGGAGATCGTAGTCCTCTTCGTGGTGGCCTGGATGCTGGGCCTGGTGATCCTGCGCTCCCGCCGGCTGGCGGAGCGGCAGATCACGGCGGAGCGCGAGCGCGCCAACCTGGCGCGCTATTTCTCGCCGAACATCGTCGACGAGATCGCCAAGCGCGACCGGCCGTTCGCCGCGGTGCGCGAGCAGCCGGCCGCCGTGCTGTTCTGCGACATCGTCGGCTTCACCAAGATGGCGGAGTCACAGACGCCCACGGAGACCATCGACATCCTGCGCGGCTACCACCAGCGCATCGAGCGGGCGGTGTTCGACCATGACGGCACCCTGGACAAGTTCCTCGGCGACGGCGTCATGGCGACCTTCGGAACGCCCGAGACCGGGCCCCACGACGCCTTCGACGCGCTCGCCTGCGCCCGCGACATCGTGCGCGCCATGGAGGACTGGAACCGGGTGCTGCAGCATGACGGCGCGCAGCCGATCCGCATCTCCATCGGCCTGCACTACGGCCCGGTGGTGATCGGCGACCTGGGCTCGGCCCGGCGGCTGGAGCTGGCGGTGCTGGGCGACACGGTGAACGTGGCCAGCCGGCTGGAGAGCCGGACGCGCGATCTCGACTGCCGCATCGTCATGAGCGACCACCTGCTGCACGCGGCCCGGGCCAGCCAGCGCAGCGACGGCGCGCACATCTTCGACGCGCTCGACCAGAAGGAGCCGCTGGCCCTGCGCGGCCGCGCCGAGCCCATCCCGGTCTGGACCAGCTAGAGGCCATCCCGATTGATGCATTGCTGTCCGGTTCCCGGCAGGCCTCCTTGTTCCATCGTCATTGCCGTTACGCCGGCTTGCGCCCGACCAGCAGCCCCTCGGCCCAGGTCATCCAGAGCGCGCCGTCCTGGTCCCGCGGCTTCAGGAAGGCCCTGAGCGCCGGGGACGCCGCGTCGGCCATGCGGCACAGCTCGGCCTTGGCCTCGGCGTCCGCGTGGATGCGGTCGGCCCAGGGCTCGAACTCCATGTCCTTGCCCAGGATCTCGACGGCCTCGACCGCGAAGCCCGCCGCGGCGAACAGCTTCAGCCATGCGCCGAGGGTGAGCGCGCGGGCATGGCTCGGGTCGCGGATCTTCTCGAAGCGGTTGTAGTCGGCCGCCGCTTCGCTCAGCGCCTCGTCGGAAAATCCGTCCGTCGTGTGCCGGTCCGGCGCGATGTTGTCGACCAGAACGAAGAGGCCGCCGGGCTTCAGCACCCGATACGCCTCGGCGACGAAGCGGTCCACATGGCCGAAATGATGGGGCGCGATGCGGCAGGTGACGAGGTCGAAGCCGGCCGCGTCGAACGTCAGCGCCTCGGCGTCCGCCGCCTCGCAGGCGACGTTCTCGAGCCCGCGCTCGCGCGCGAGCCCGGCGGCGACCTGAAGCATCTCCGCCGTGATATCGGTGGCCACCACCCGCGCCACATGGGGCGCGAAGGCCAGCGCCGTGTGCCCGGCGCCCGTGGCGATGTCGAGCGCCTGCCAGCCGGACTGCGGCTCGGCCAGCTCCACCATGCGCGCCAGGCTGGCGCCCTTGGCGTGGACCGGACTGATGGCGTAGCTCTCTGCGCTGCGCCCGAACTGGGCTTGGACGAGGGACTTGTTCATGGGTGCGCGTTGTAGCCGAACGGCCCGCGCCCTGTCGATATCTGCAATCGCTGTGCGGCCGTCTCGAAGCCCGAATTATCCACAAAAACTCCCGCCAATACTTACTTTTTCGCCACTTGAATTTCTTTCATTCGAAAATTACAATAACTATAGAGATTCAAAAAAGAAAGATGGGTGGTATTATTATTTCAGATTTGTGACATAAACCACTACTATGTAAATTCCCATCTCATAAAGTCAAAAATCGAAAAACGGGCAGAGGCGTGCCATGGCCACAGTGAAGCGAAGTTTCTTGGGAAATTTCAGGGGCCTGGACGCCAGGCCCGATCGGGTCGATTTCAGGGACAGGGAGTACCGGCCGCCATTGCGCTCGTTGCCGCCGGAGTATCCGGCCGAGCATCTGATCTCGACATATCTGGACGACTATCTCGCCGACGGCATGGTCCTGGACCAGGGCTCGGAAGGCGCCTGCACCGGCTTCGGGCTGGCTGCCGTGATCAACTACATCTTCTGGGAGATGTATCAGCGCAAGAAGCTCAAGGGGCACGAGGTGCCGGCGCCGGAGCTCGTCAGCCCCCGGATGCTCTACAACAACGCCCGGCTCTACGACGAGTGGGACGGCGAGGACTACGACGGCTCGAGCTGCCGCGGCGCGCTGAAGGGCTGGCACAAGCACGGCGTCTGCACGGCCGAGCTGTTTCCCTACGACGACAAGACGTTCATTCCGCCGAAAGAGGGCTGGGACCGGGACGCCATCCAGCGCCCCCTCGGCGCCTATTACCGGGTGAACGCGCTCTCCATCGTCGACATGCAGGCCGCGATTCACGAGACCCATGCGGTCTACGCCTCGGCGAAGGTTCATAAGGGCTGGGGCCTCGATGCCGTAAACACGATCGACACCGCGGTCATTCGTCAGGACAGTCGGAAGGTGAGCGGCGGCCATGCCTTCGCCATCGTCGGCTACAACCGCTTCGGCTTCATCGTCCAGAACTCCTGGGGCGGCGGCTGGGGCTACAAGGGCTTCGGGCTGCTGCCCTACGACGACTGGGTGCGAAACGGTTACGACGCCTGGGTCGCGGCCATCGGGGCGCCCGTGGCCACATCCGAGATGCCGGGCTCGAA
>JAKSBI010000861.1 GCA_022361215.1 Hyphomicrobiales bacterium
GGAGTCACGGGTTTCCTCCCTGGATTTCCCTTAGACGATTGAGTTTATTCGTTAATTCTTCCCGCCTTTGTGTTTTTGTTCGGGCAGTGCGGCAAGCATGGGGCCAGAGTTTTGGCCTGTCAATATTCGCAGTGGAGATATCGGTTACGCGCCGCGGCAGCGGCGGCGCACCGGTTCTTCCAGACGATCAGGCCGGTTGCGGCCACGGCGGCCAGCGGCAGCGTCAGGTCCTCGGGGATCGGCAGGAACCATGCCGCCGCGCCCCAGATCAGCGACCAGAGGACCGGGATGACGAGCAGGTGGACCGGCGAGCGGGGCTCGGCGCCCAAGAGCAGGCCGAAGGCGAAAAGGAGCGTCGGCGAGGGTGCGACGCCGACCAGCGCCGCCTCCGGCCAGCCATGGCCCGCGAGCCAGGCGAGCAGCGGATAGAGCACCAGAGCGCCGGCCGCGAGGCCGAAGCCGGCCCAGCCGAAGACGTCCGGCCGAAAGCGAAACGCCAGCCGCCCGCGCACGACGCCGGTCCAGGCCAGGAGCACGGCCTGCACCGCGAAGAGGCCGCCGAACACCGGCGCGGCCACGTTGATCTCGTCGAACGTGGCCACATGGTAGGCAAGCCCGGTCCAGAGCCAGAAGCCCGCCAGTATTGCCGCGACGACCCGGTCGCCGCCCGCACGCGGCCGAAGGCTCAGCCAGAGCGCCAGCGCACCGAGCCCATAGGCCACGATCTGCGCCGGCCAGACAGCGGCGTTGTAGTCCTCGAAGAGGGCGAAATAGACCTCTGTGGTGAACGGCAGCATCGTGGTCTAGGCCCTTCTCTGTTCGATCGGACTCAACCTACCCTCCGTCATTCCTGCGAAAGCAGGAATCCATTGGCAGTAGCAACGAAGCGTATGACCCTCGATGGCTGTCCGGCTTTGCGGCCCACGAAAGGCCCGCACACCAATCGATCAGTTTGTTCGAGTGGAACCTGTAAATGGAGTCCTGCTTTCGCAGGAATGACGGAGGAAGGAGCTGTGAGTTCGAACATCTACGAAAGGCCGCAACAAGCGCCCTGCTCACAGGCTCTCCACATAGGCGATCATGCGCGCACGCGTCTTGGCGTCGGGCAGCGGCCCGCGGGCCGCGCCCATGTTCTCCCGCATGTGCTCCACCCGCGAGGTCGCCGGGATGGCGCAGGTGACCGCCGGGTGCGAGACGATGAACTTGAGCAGGAACTGCGCCCAGTTCCGGATCTCGTACTCGCCCGCCCAGTCGGGCAGCGGCCTGGTCTCGAACCGGTCGAACAGCGCGCCGCGCCGGAACGGCCGGTTGACGATGACGCCGAGGCCCCGCTCGGCCGCCAGCGGCAGCAGGCGCTTCTCCGCCTCCCGGTCCAGGATGTTGTAGGTGAGCTGCACGAAGTCGAGCGGCTCCTTGGCCATGATCTCGGCGAGGTCGCCATGGCGGCGTCCGTGGGAGGTGGTGATGCCGATGTAGCGCACGCGGCCTTGCGCCTTCCAGTCGCGCAGCGTCGCCAGATGCGTCTCCCAGTCCAGCAGGTTGTGGATCTGCAAGAGGTCGAAGCGCTTCGTGCCCCAGAGCCGCTCCGAGGTCTCCATCTGCTGGATGCCGAGCGCCTTGGAGACGGTCCAGACCTTGGTGGCGGAGAACATGGCGGAGGTGTCGGGGATGCGCTTCAGGCAATAGCCGATGACGTCTTCGGAGGAGCCGTACATGGGCGAGGAATCGATCATGCCGCCGCCGGCCTCGAAGAAGGCTTCGAGCACCTGCACCCGCCGGTCGCGCAGCTTCGTGCTGCCGCCCACATTGAAGGTGATCCAGGAGCCCATGCCGATGACGGGTAGCTGTTCGCCGCTCGCCGGGATGGCCCGTTTCAGCGCGGCGCCCGGCGCCGCGAGGGCGCGGCCGATGCCGAGCTTGGCGGCCACGCCGAGGGCGGCCATGGATGTCAGGACTTGGCGGCGATTGAACGTCGGACTGTTGCGCGTCATGGACTGGCTCCAGAGTTACGCCAAACGGCTGCCTCCCGACTGCTGCCCGGGCGCATCATTGTGCAACGGCGGCCCGAGGGTCAACGGTTCAGGCGGTGGGACCGCCCGCGTTTTGCGCCGGTGGTGACATTGACAGGAAAAGGATTTGTGCGCGATGCAATCGGAGAGATCGTATCCGGTCTCGCACGCGTCCAAGCTCCGGCCCACCATCGACAGGCGACCCAATGACCAAAATCAGCATCCAGTTCACCCTGTTCTCCGCGTTCTACTCTCCGCTGATCTCGACCATGTCGGGCGGCTTCCTGGAGGCCGAGGGCCTGGAGCCTGAGTGGTCCGTCTCGCCGCCCGGCGTCCCGGCCATCGCGGCGCTCGAGGACGGGTCGGCGCATGTGGTGCAGTCGGCGCTCAGCCAGGGCTTCGGCCCGCTCAGCCGGGGCGAGACGCCGACGGTGGTGCATTTCGCCCAGATCAACGAGATGGACGGCTTCTTCCTCACCGCCCGCGAGCCCGACCCCGACTTCACCTGGGACAAGCTCGAGGGCGCGGACGCCGTGCTGTTCGGCGGCGGGCAGCCGCTGGCCATGTTCAAATATGCCTGTCACAAGGCCGGCATCGACTACGACAGGATCAACGCCATCAACCCGGGCGGCGCCGCGGACATCGACAAGGCCTTCCGCGAGGGCCAGGGCCAGTACGTGCAGCAGCAGGGCCCCTATCCGCAGCAGCTCGAGGCCGACGGCGTCGGCCACGTCGTGGCGCAGGTGGGCAAGCAGATCGGACCCTGCGGGTTCTCCAGCCTGGCGGCGAGGCGCGAGTGGCTGGAGACGGACATGGCCGCGGCCTTCATGCGCGCCTACCGCAAGACGCGGGCCTATATGAACGAGACCCCGGCTGCGGAGATCGCCCGCGCCGAGAGGTCCTACTTCCCCGAGATCGACGAGGCGGTGCTTGCCGACTGCATCGCCACCTATCAGCAGCTCGGCTGCTGGACGCCCCATGTGGAGATCACCCAGGCGGCCTTCGAGGCGACGCTCGACATCTTCCAGTACAACGGCATCATCGACGAGCGCTATGCCTACGACCGGATCTGCGCCGCGCCGCCATCGGGCGACTGAGAGTCGCGGTTGCGGCGGCGGCCGCGGGCGTCCAATCTAGCCGGCGGCGCGCAGGCCGCCGGGGCCTGCGTCGTCGCACGGGTCAGGAGGCTCGGATGTCTCGCGTCGCTCTCGCCGCTCTTCTCGCCATCGGATGTCTCGCCGGCATGGAAAGGGCCTTCGCTCAGGGCGCCCCCGCCGGGCCCTCCGTTGCGATACCGGACCGGCCGGCCCCGGCGGAGGCCGTGCCGCCCGCCGCCTCCGGGCGCTACGACCCTTCGGGCTATCGCAGGGCGCCGTCCCGGCCCGCCAATTGCGGGCAGTTCCGCTATTGGAACGGCACGCGCTGCGCCGACGCCCGCGACGAGCCGCCCTATGTGGGGCCGCGGTGGTAGCGGGCGCCGCCGCACGGTCCCATCCGCATGACCTGAATCAATGGCACGCCCGGCGCGCGGCCACATAGTGGCCGGCGACGCAATGCCGGGGGAGGGCGGCGCGGCCCGTTCGGCCGTGCCGCGAACGGCGACCGAATGGGACCATGCAGACAATGACCTGGAAGAGCTTGACGCTGATCCTCGCGCTGTTGGGGTTCGTCTCCGCCGCCGCGGCCAAGCCGCTCACCGATGGCGGCGTGCGGATCTATATGAAGTCCGGTGCCTATGAGGAGGTGCGGCTCGACCTGAAGGACGCCATCGTCGATCGCGGCTTCAAGATCGACTACAACGGACATGTCGGCGACATGCTCAAGCGGACGGCGGATGATGTCGGCGCCAAGAAGTCCGTTTTCAAGAACGCCGAGTTCTTCAACTTCTGCTCGGCCAGTGTTTCGCGCAGGGCCGTCGAGGCCGACCCCCGCGCGATCGGGTTCTGTCCCTACACGCTCTTCGTCTACGAGCTCGAGAGCCAGCCGGGGCAGATCCGTGTGGGTTATCGCCGTCCCGCCCTGCTGGGCTCGGAGGAGGCGCGCAAAGCCCTCACCGACCTTGACAAGCTGCTGGACCAGATCGCCCGCACCGCGCTGCAATAGGCGCCGCGCCCAAGGCCCTCAGTGCCGCGGCAAAGCCCCGAACGGCACCACCTTGTTGCCCGCGTCGTGGCCGATATCGGCGCGGCCGAGATAAGGGATGCCCGAGACCTCGCACCAGTGACGCGCCACGGCCTCTTCCGTCTGGCCGAAGTCCGGGTCGTTCGGGGGGATGTCCGAGCAGCGGCCCAGCATGATGCCGGCGACGCGCCGGATGCCCGGGTTGCCGGTGATGTGAAAGAACGACCGGTCGATCCGATACATGTGCTCCGAGACCTCCTCCAGCATCAGGACGTGATCCGAGAGATCCGGCTGATAGGGCGTGCCGAGCAACGTGCTCAGGATGGTGATGTTGAAGGCGGCCGTCTTCGTCGACGGCGAGACCGTCGGCTCCAGGGCGGCCTCCGCGCTGTCCACCAGATAGGACAGGGAGCGCGCCACCGCCGCCTCGCCGCCCGTGCGGGTGACGTCGGCGGCCATGGGGCCGTGAGCGATGCGGGCGAAGCCGCGGTGGTAGAGCGCCGCCAGCAGGCTGCCGGCGTCGCTGTAGCCGAGATAGGTCTTCCCGGCGGCCGCGTCGGTCAGCTTGGGCAGCAGGCGCTCGATCAGGCGGCAGGCGCCATAGCCGCCCCGGGCGAACCAGAGCGCATCGAAGCTCTCGTCGTTGGCGATCTCGGCGAAGGCCGCCGCGCGTGCGTCGTCGTCGCCGGCGAAGTGGCCGCAAGAGAGAAAGCACTGTGGGTGAAACTGGATCTCCGGTGCACGGTCGGGATAGAGCGCAGCGGCGGTCGCCTTGACCTTTTCGGCCAGAGCCGGCTCTATGCGCGTGCCAGGCGCGACAACGCCTATCTTCGCTCGGCCGTCGGTCATTCGCGTGCCCCTTCCCAACAGGTCCTTGCCGGAGCCTTCTCTCTGGTCCCAGTCGATGTCTGAAAGCAAGCACTATTTCTTCTGTGGAATCGGGGGCAGCGGCATGCTGCCGCTGGCGTTGATCATGCGCGGCAAGGGCCACGCCGTGGAAGGCTCGGACCGGGCGCTGGATCAGGGCCGCACGGGCCAGAAGTTCGCGTTCCTGCGCGACCAGGGCATCCGGCTGCACCCGCAGGACGGCAGCGGCGTGACGCGGCCGGACCAGATCCTGGTCGCCTCGACCGCGGTGGAGGACACGGTGCCCGACGTGCAGGCGGCGCGGCGCGTCGGCGCAGCGCGGATCTCCCGCGCCGAGCTGCTGGCCGACCTCTTCAATGCCGCCGCCCAGGGCATCGCCGTCGGCGGCACCAGCGGCAAGTCCACCACCACCGGCATGATCGGCTGGATCCTGGAGCGGGCCGGGCGCCGCCCGACCATCATGAACGGCGCCGTGATGAGCAACTTCATCACCCCCGAC
>JAKSBI010000535.1 GCA_022361215.1 Hyphomicrobiales bacterium
ACCATTGCGGCGCTATTGGTGGGCTGCTTAGAGCAGAAAACAAAAGTTGCTCGGGTAGGGGATAAAGATGAAAAGTGGTTGGGAAACCTGTTTCGACGGGCTGCGCCGTTGGGTGCGGTCCCGTCTCGCGCGCCTGGCTGGCGCCGACGCCGCCTGGCCGGTGCCGGGCCGCCGTTTCAGCGGCGCCGTGACCGGCGTTTCGGGCGCGGTGCTGATCTCCATGGCGTGCATGCTGCCGACGGCGGTTGCGGTCGTCGTGGCCGGCAGCGATGCGGCCGGCGCCGCCGAGGCCGTCTACAAGCTGGACGATCCGACCAAGATCACCCGGCTGCGCGTCACCATCGACAAGTCGGAGACGATCCGCATCAACCGGCCCTTCGCCGAGGCCCTGGTCGGCAACGACGAGGTGGCCGACGTGATTCCGCTTACGGACCAGTCGCTCTACGTGATGGGCAAGAAGATCGGCGCCACGCGGCTTTCGATCCTGGACGCCGATAAGCGGCTGCTGGGCGTGGTCGAGGTGGAGGTGGCCTACGATGTCGCCGGCATCCGGGCGCACATCCAGCAGGGTCTGCCGCGCGCCAAGATCGGCGTCAAGGCCATGAACGGCCGTATCGTGCTCACCGGCACGGTCGCGGACGCGGTGGCGCTGGAGAAGGCGGTCTCCATCGCCCAGCAGTTCGCGCCCAAGGCCGTCACCAACGCCTTGAGCGTGGCCAGCCCGCAGCAGGTCATGCTGGAGGTCCGCTTCGTCGAGGCCTCGCGGACGGCGGCGCGCGATCTCGGCGTCAACTGGGAAGCGCTTTCCCGGACGGCCGGGAACTTCTCGGCCATCACCAACTTTCCCGGCGTCATCGGGGAGGGGGCCTTCCCGTCCAACAACGCCCCGTTCGGCGCCGTGATCGCGCGGCTGTTGAGCGGCGGCACGACGGCGGATCTGATCGTGCAGGCGCTGGAGGAGCGCGGCCTGGCCCGCCGTCTGGCCGAGCCGAACCTGGTGGCGCTCTCGGGCGACACGGCGAGCTTTCTCGCCGGCGGCGAGTTTCCGTTCCCCGTCGCCCGCGACGACGACACCATCTCCATCGAGTTCAAGAAGTTCGGCGTCGGGCTGGCCTTCACGCCGACCGTTCTCTCCGGCGGGCTGATCAACCTGAAGATCGAGCCGGAGGTCAGCGAGATCGATCCCAACAACACCCTCGAGATCAACGGCACCACCATCCCGGGTCTCGTGGCGCGTCGCGCGAAAACCACCATCGAGCTGCGCGACGGCCAGAGCTTCGCCATCGCCGGCCTGCTGCAGACCGACCACACCAAGGCGCAGCGGCAGTTTCCCTGGATCGGCCGGGTGCCGGTGCTCGGCGCGCTGTTCCGCAGCGCCTCCTACGCCAAGCGCGAGACGGACCTGGTCATCATCGTCACGCCGCGGCTGGTGCAGCCGGCGGCGCCGGGCCAGAAGCTGGTCACGCCGTTCGACAAGGCAGTTGCCGGCAACGACCTCGACTTCTTCGTGAAGGGCAAGCAGGAGGTCTCGAAGGCCCGCCTGCGCCGCAAGAGGGCGAAGAAGCACGGCCTCGTCACCCAGGGCCATATCCTGCGCAATACCGGCGCGCCGGCCGCGCCGGCGGCTGCGGCCCCCCGCTACACCGGCTCGATCCGGCGCAAGGGCGCGGGCGCGTTCGAAACCGACATGCATGGAGGTGCGTGATGAGCATGTCTCTCAGTCGGGGCCGGTCGCGGCTCCTGGTCGTGGGTGGGCTTCTGCTCGCGACCGCCACCACGGCGGGCTGCCGGGACGGCCAGTATCTCGGCCGTCGCGACACCGTCACCTTCGCCGCGGGCGACGCCATCGCGCACAACAAGGCCATCCACACCGTCGATCCCTGGCCGCACTATGCCAAAGACACGCGCCACCGCACCGACGGCAAGCGCATGATGATCGGCATCGGCCGCTACCAGGCCAATCAGAGCATCGAGCCCCAGGGCCTGGCCACGAACGACCGGTTCGAGGACACGAGTGGCGGGGGGCCGCCGGCCCCGCCGGTCGATGGAAATGGCAGCGCGTCCAACTAAGCCAAGGCAGCTCACCGAAAATTAAGGCTGTCGTGATAGGGCTTATTCGAGAACGGCCTCGTTTTGCAGGCCCCCAGGCAGGCCGGTCCGACTGAGACGCGTGACATCGCGAGAAGGACAGAGCGGCCCGAAGCGCTATGTTGAAGAAAGCACCGCGAGAGACCGACACAGCGGTCAAGGTCCAGCTGGTGACGCCCGACGCGGCGTTCGAGCAGCGGCTGACCGAGCTGTTCGGGCGCGACGGGCGCTTCGAGCTGGCGACCTCGCGCGCGACCGCCGGCGAGGTCGATCCGGAAAAGCTGGTCGGCGCCCATCCGAATGTCTGCCTGGTCGAGGTCGACCCGGACGACGCGCAGGAGCTCGCCGCGCTCGAGCAGCTCATGAGCCGCCACTTGCCGGGCCGGCCGATGATCGTCGTCACCGAGGCGTTCTGCGGCAACGCGGCGCGCAAGCTGTTCCGGCTTCAGGTCACGGACTGGGTCCCGAAGACCGCCTCCGACAACGAGCTTCTGGAGGCCTGCGAGCGGGCCATCCAGACCGAGAACGTCTCGAACCGCTTCACGGGCGCCGCCTGCTATGCCTTCCTGCCGGCTGCCGGCGGTGTCGGCAACACCGCACTCGCTATCCAGAGCGCCTTCCTGATGGCCGGCAAGACCCAGCAGTTTCGGTCCACCTGCCTGGTGGACATGGATTTCCAATGGGGCTCCATCGCCGACTATCTCGATCTCTCGCCCAATCTGCAGCTCGACGAGGTCGCCTCGATGCCCGAGCGGCTGGACGAGCAGCTCCTGGAGGTGATGGCGTCGCGCCATCAGTCGGGCGTGGCGGTGCTGGCGGCGGAGAACGCGCTGCGCGACTACGGCGAGATCGGGGTCGAGTTCGTCGGGCGCATGCTGGACATGGCGTCGGCCAAGTTCGACAACGTGATCATCGACATCCCGCGCGTCTGGCTGCCCTGGACCGAGAGCGTGCTTCTGGGCTGCAACAAGGTCTACATCGTCACCGAGATGACCGTGCCGGGGCTGCGCCATGCGCGCCGGCTGATCGACGCCATCGACGAGAAGTGCGGCGAGGAGATCAATACCTCCGTGGTGGTCAACCGCTGCCGCCCGCGCCTGATCGGCGGCGGCGTCAACTCGCTGCGGCCCAAGGACGCCGAGGCGCTTCTGGGCGACAAGCTCGGCGGCTTCGTCACCGAGGACTACCGTCTGGTGCGCGAGGCCATCGACCGCGGCGTGCCGCTCTGCGAGGTGAAGAGGGGCAACGCCATCGACAAGGACCTGGCCGGCATCCTGTTCGGCGAGGCAGAGCAGCCCGAGCGCCGGTCGCTCTTTGCCAACCTGGTGCCGAGCCCGGCGGCCTAGCCTCGAATTCCGCTCTACCCATTTCCGAACCCCGCTGCGCCGTCGGCGCCGAGCTGGCTCTTCACGCTGTCGATATCGCCGAGCACCCAGATCTCGGCGAGCTGCCCGTCCGCGACCCTGAAGAAGGCGCCGCCGGCCCAGGTGATCTCACGGCCCGTGGCCGGAACGCCGAAGAATTCCCCCCGGTGCACGCCCACGAACCGCATCCGCGCGGCGGCGCGGTCCTGCGTCGCGATCAGGTCCTCGATGATGCAGCGATAGTCGGCGAGCGCCGCGTGCACCGACCGCAGA
>JAKSBI010000710.1 GCA_022361215.1 Hyphomicrobiales bacterium
GGCCGCCCTGCTGGAGCCGCTGGCCATCTACGCTCTCATGCAGGTCTATTTCGAGACCGTCGAGGGCCAGGAGCCCAACCGGGAGTGGGAGCAGCGCCTGGAACAGGCCTCCGACAAGTTCCGCGAGCTGACGGAGCGGGCGCGGGACGCCCTGGCCATGGGGTGAGCCCCACGCGCCATCATCGTGGGTCTCTGTGTGTGCTAGGGCCTGTGTCCTCCACCGCGCCGCCTGCCACAATCCCGGCGCGACGAATCCCGGAAACTGGCTCTATGGCGCGGTCGGCCCACCTGCCACAATCGGGCCGTTCGAGCCGCTGAAGAGACCCGCCGCATGCCCATCCGTCCCGCCGTCCTCGCCGATCTGCGCGCCGTGCAGCGCTGCGCCAGGGAGGCTTACCGGATCTACGTGCCGCGCATCGGCAGGCGGCCCGTGCCGATGATCGCGGATTTCCAGCTCAGCATCGAGCAGGGGCGGCTCTACGTGCTGGAGCCGGAGGACCAGGTGGTCGGCTACGTCGTGTTCTATCCGCGCGACGACCACATTCATCTGGAGAACGTGGCGGTGTTGCCGGACCGGCACGGCATGGGCTACGGCACCCAGCTCATCATGTTCGTGGAGCAGGAGGCGGTCAGGCTCGGCTACGCCAAGATCGAGCTCTACACCAACGAGAAGATGACCGAGAACATCACGTTCTATCCCTATCTCGGCTACGAGGAGGTCGGGCGCTGGGAGGAGGACGGCTTCAACCGCGTCTTCTTTCGCAAGGAGCTTTGATCGGGCGGCCTGAGCGCATGCCGGGACCGCCCGTACGAGGGGCACGGGCGGTTGCGCGGCAAGCCCCCACCCCCTGTCGCGCCGCCGGCTATCGCCGGACGGCGCCGGCAGCTTCGCCCGGGCCGCCTTTCGGTCTGGCCAGGCCTGTGGCGCCGGCCTTACGGCGCCAGCCGAGCAGCAGCTTGCTGCTGGCCGTTCTCCACAACAGCCTGGCATTGCGGGCGCCGCAGTTGGAGCAGCGCGCCCCGACCCGGATCTTCTCGGGCCATGCCCGCCCCAGCAGCCGGAACGGCCAACCGGGCGTCTTGAGCTCCACCAGGCTCGAATGGCTGCAGCTCTGACACTTCAGAACCGCGGTCCTGTTTGATCGGCGAGTCCACGCCATCGCACTCCCCCTTAGGCATCTCGGCCTGTTTTCCGGCCGATGCATTGTCCCCCGCCCTTAGGGTAGGCCCCCAGACTATGGCGGATTGTGGCGAAATTTGTGACAAGGTTAACGATTCGCGCCAGATCGGTTTTAGCGGAAGGGCGGAGAATAGAGCAATCCGCCCTCGCGCCAAAGCGCATTCAGCCCGCGCTCGAGGCCGATCGGGGTCCTGCGGCCGATGTTGCGCTCGAAGATCTCGCCATAATTGCCGACGGCCGCGATCACGTCGACGACCCACCTCTTGTCGAGCCCGAGCATGGCGCCGAGATCGCCGGCGCTGCCGAGCATGCGGTTGATCTCCGGATCGATGGCGCCCCTGGAGAGCTGGTCCACATTGCCCTGCGTGATGCCCAGCTCCTCGGCCGCGATGGTGGCGTTCAGCACCCAGCGCACGATGTCGCCCCACCGATCGTCCCCGTGGCGCGTGGCGGGCCCCAGCGGCTCCTTGGAGATGACCTCCGGCAGGATGATATGGGCCTTGGGATCGGTGAAGGTCGAGCGCGTCGCCGCCAGGCCCGAGATGTCCGTGGTGTAGACGTCGCAGCGGCCCGCGAGGTAGCTCGCCCGCACCTCCTCGTTGGTCTCGATGGGCACAGGCTCGTAGCGGATCTTGTGGATGCGGAAGAAGTCCGAGAGGTTCAGCTCCGTCGTCGTGCCGGTCTGGATGCAGACCGACGCGCCGTCCAGCTCCTTGGCGCTTTTCACGCCGAGCGACTTCGGCACCATGAAGCCTTGGCCGTCGTAGTAGTTCACGCCCTGGAAGGAGAGCTTCACGTCCACGTCGCGCACGAAGGTCCAGGTGGTGTTGCGCCAGAGGACGTCGCCCTCGCCCGAGTTCAGCAGCGAGAACCGGGTCTTGCCGGTGGAGGGCAGGAACTTCACCTTGCTCGGGTCGCCGAGCACGGCCGCCGCCGTGGCGCGGCAGAAATCGGCGTCGAAGCCGCGCCAGGTGCCGCTCGGGTCCACATAGGCGAAGCCGGCGACCCCGGCGTTCACGACGCAGCGGAGCTGGCCGAGCTTTCTGACGGTCTCCAGCGTGCCGGCCTCGGCCCCGGCGCTCGCCAGCATCGCGAGAGCCATGGCGGCAGCGATTGCAAATCGGGTCATGGAACCGTCTCCCTCGCCGAGCGCCGTCCCGCGATGGGCGGCCGGGACTGCGGCGCGAGGCCGCCCGACAGAGTAGACCCAATCGGCCCGCGCCGCCATTCGCCCTGGCTGCCGGCCGTGGCACGAGGCGCGGAGGCAGCCAGCGCATCCCCGAACCGGCCGGCCTTTGCGCCGGGCGGTGAAGGGCGTAGTGTGCCGGCCGTCGCACGAAGGAGACCACGACCATGCGGATTGCCCTCTCTCTGCCGATCGACGCCCCCGCCGAGCTGGTGTTCGCGACCATCTCCGACATCCAGGCCTATGCCAAGGCCGTCCCGCACATCGAGGACATCGCGTTCCTGTCCGAGACCCGAACGGGCCTCGGTACCCGCTTCCGAGAGACGCGCCGGACCGGCGGCACGGTCATGACCACGGAGCTGGAGGTCACGGAGTTCGTGGAGAACGCCCGCCAGCGCCTGGTGGCGGACAGCCACGGCGCGGTCTGGGACACGCTCTTCGTCGTCGCGCCTCGCAACGGCGCGTCCGAGCTCAGCGTGACCATGGAGGCGCGCGCCTATGCGGTCCTGGCGAAACTGGCGATGCCGGCCATGAAGAGCGCGATCGGCGAGGCGATCGAAAGGGACATGGCGGCGGTCAAGGCCTATTGCGAGCGGCTCGCCGGGCAGGGGCGTGCCCCGGAGGCGAAGACGGCTTAGGGCCCGTTGAGATTCACGTTGTGGATCCGAGAAGCCGACCACATCGCGCGCTATCTCTCCTTCGTCATTCCCGCTTTCGCGGGAATGACGGGAGAGAGGCGGGTCAGCCTCAATAAACAGGACAGGCCCTAAGGCGTTTTTGGGATTGATAAGATCCGTCTACCCCGTTCCCCCTGCCCAACCACCCGATAGAGGTTACCCTTGGGGTGGTTGGGCCGGAGGAGCGGGGCGGGTACGATCAATTCAAGAAAACCTCTAGACTGAGAGGCGTCCCAGGCCCAGCGGAGCGGTAGCGATGTTCAACATGGCGGCCTATGCGGAGGCGACCCGTCTGCTCGACGCGCTCGGAGCGGTCGAGGAGAAGCTGATGCCCAACGAGCTGGAGATGCTGCGCAGCCTGAGGGCGAAGTACGGCGAGCCCCGGGACCCGGACCCCTTCGACGTCACCGCTCTCGAGGTCATGCTGCGCAACGTGGAGGTGCGCAAGGGCTACCGCATCGACCCGAAGACGGACGGCGGCCGGGTGATCGACCTGCCGCGCGTGGGCCCGCGCAAGAAGACCTGACGGATTTGAGTGCCATCGCACGCTTCGAGCACCCCTATCTCGCCGGCCACGGCTTCGTCTGCTTCGCCCATCGCGGCGGCGCGGCCGAGGCGCCGGAGAACAGCCGGCGCGCCTTCGAGCGCGCGCAGGCCCTCGGCTACCGCTTCATCGAGATCGACGTGCAGGCCACCGCCGACGGCACGCTGATCGTCTTCCACGACGACACGCTCGATGCCACCACGGACGGCGAGGGCGCGATCTCCGCGCTGCCCCTGTCCGAGGTGCGCCAGGCCAGGATCCACGGCACCGAGCCGATCCTGACGCTGGAGGAGGCGCTGGCCGCGTTCCCGGAGATGCGCTTCAACATCGACATCAAGACCGATCACGCCCTGGCCCCGACCCTGGCGCTGATGCGGCGCATGAGCTGCTTCGACCGGGTGTGCCTCGCCTCCTTCTCCGACGACCGGCTGCGCGCCGTGCGCCATCAGCTCGGGCCCGAGGTCTGCTCGAGTGCCGGGCCGCGCGACGTCACCAAGCTGAAGTTCGGCTCCTGGGGCGTGCCGCTGCTGCGCGCGGCCGCGCACTGCGCCCAGGTGCCGATCGCCGAGTTCGGCATCACCATCGTGACCCGCCGCTTCGTGCGCTACTGCAACCGCCGCGGCGTCGCCGTGCATGTCTGGACCGTCAACGACGAGGCCGAGATGCGCCGCCTGATCCGCCTCGGCGTCAACGGCTTGATGACCGACCGGCCGACGCTGCTGAAGAAGGTGGCGATGGAGGAGGGCGTTTGGGTCGACTAGAGCCTGTCGCGATCATTCTGATCGCGCCATTGCTCTAGCTCTTTGTTGAAGCATGTCTTTTGTCCCGAAACCGGTATCCACTTTCGGGAGACATGCTCTAGCTCTTCAGCCGGTAGCCCGTGCGGAAAATCCACCAGACCAGCACCAGGCAGATGACCAGAAACATTATGGTCATGCCCAGGCTGACGGCCAGGCTCACATCGGCGATCTCGTAGAAGCTCCAGCGGAAGCCGCTGATCAGATAGACCACCGGGTTGAAGAGCGTCACCGTCTGCCAGAAGGGCGGCAGCATGTCGATGGAGTAGAAGCTGCCGCCGAGGAAGGTCAGCGGCGTGATCACCAAGAGCGGCACGATCTGCAGCTTCTCGAAATTGTCGGCCCAGATGCCGATGATGAAGCCGAACAGGCTGAAGGTCACGGCCGTGAGCAGCAGGAAGGCCAGCATCCAGAGGGGATGGGCGATCTCGAGCGGCACGAACAGGCCGGCGGTCGCCAGGATGATCAGGCCGAGGAAAATGGACTTGGTGGCCGCGGCGCCCACATAGCCCAGCACGATCTCGAAATAGGAGACGGGCGCCGACAGGATCTCGTAGATGGTGCCCGTGAAGCGCGGGAAGTAGATGCCGAAGGAGGCGTTGGCGATGCTCTGCGTCAACAGCGACAGCATGATCAGCCCCGGCACGATGAAGGCGCCGTAGCTGACCCCGCCGATCTCGGTGATGCGCGAGCCGATGGCGGCGCCGAAGACGATGAAGTAGAGCGTGGTCGAGATCACCGGCGAGACGATGCTCTGAAACAGCGTGCGCCCGGTGCGCGACATCTCGAACATGTAGATCGCGCGGACGGCCCTGAGGTTCATGTCACTTCCTCACCAGGCTGACGAAGATCTCCTCCAGCGAGCTCTGCGTCGTCTTGAGGTCCTTGAACTTGATGCCGGCTTCGTTGAGGTCCCGCAAGAGCGCCGTGATGCCGGTGCGCTCGGCCTGGGTGTCGTAGGTGTAGACCAGCTCGCCGCCGTCCGCCGCCAAGCCGAGGCTGTGGGCGGCGAGCGCGTCCGGGACCGCGTCGAGCGCCTCGTGGAGCTGCAGCGTCAGCTGCTTCTTGCCGAGCTTGCGCATCAGCTCCGCCTTCTCCTCCACCAGGATGATCTCGCCGTTGTCGATCACCCCGATCCGATCGGCCATCTGCTCGGCCTCCTCGATGTAGTGGGTGGTCAGGATGACGGTCACGCCCGCGGCGCTGAGCGCGCGCACCACCTCCCACATCTCCTGGCGCAGCTCCACGTCGACACCGGCCGTCGGCTCGTCCAGGAACAGGATCTGCGGCTCGTGCGACAGCGCCTTGGCGATCAGCAGCCGGCGCTTCATGCCGCCGGAGAGCGTGATGATCTTGTCGTCCTTCTTCTCCCAGAGCGAGACGTCCTTCAGCACCTTCTCGATGTAGCCGGGGTCGGCCTTCTTGCCGAACAGCCCGCGGCTGAAGGAGACCGTGGTCCAGACCGTCTCGAAGGCGTCCGTGGTCAGCTCCTGGGGCACCAGGCCGATCATCGCGCGCGCCGCGCGGTAATCGGCGACGATGTCGTGCCCGTCCACGCGCACCGTGCCCTCGCTCGCCGTCACGATGCCGCAGACGATGCTGATCAGCGTCGTCTTGCCGGCGCCGTTCGGGCCCAGCAGCGCGAAGATCTCGCCGCGCTCGATCTCCAGGTCGATGGTCTTCAGAGCCTGGAAGCCCGAGGCGTAGGTCTTGGAGACGTTCGAGATGGAGATGACCGGCGGCATGGGCTTGGGCGTAGCGGCTTTCGGCAATGTCCGGATGAAAGTCGGCAGTCTGGCCGGCACGCGCCGGGCGGTCCGAAGCGCGGGATGCTAGTCCATCGACGCGCCGGGCGCTAGGCCCGCAATCGGCCAATCGAGGCTCGGGCCGGGCTAGGGCCTGTTGAGGCTTACGTTGCGCTCGGCCGCGGACAACAGGTCGCGAAACGACGGCAGATCGATGATGTAAGACATGCCGACGGCGATCTCAAGCGGCGTGGATCCGGCCAGCTCGAGAAGCTGGTGCAGCCGCATGCCGTCGATCTTCAGGTTGTCCGGGTCGGTCCTCTTGGCGAACAGCTCGACGATGCGGCCCAGGGGCGACTGTGCCGTCCGCGCCGCATGCTCATGGAGCTTGAGGGTGTTCGTGAGCGAGATCAGCAGCTCTTCGGTCCCGTAGACCTTGCGCTGCATATGATCGGCAAAGCCCTCGGCAACCTTGCGCCGGAGGCCCGGACGCAGCCGGGGACCGCCATCGTCTGCCGGCACCAGTCTCATATGCAAGCCTGCGGATGAACCATGTCCCCAAGCGTATCCCGAGGTGCGGCTCTCCTGAAGCGATGCTAGTGCGAAATCAGGTCCGAGGAGGGCACCAGGGCGGTGTCGGCGACCGGGCGCGCGACATAGAGGTCGGCGTAGTACCAGCCCTCGGTCTCGAAGCCGCTCGGATCCAGCCCCATGTCGATCAGACGGTCGAGCACCTGCTCCTGTTCCAGCTTCGAGGCGAACTTCCGCTGCCGGACCGCTTTGGTGCCCTTGGCCGTGACGTATCCCAGCTCGGCCAGGGCGTCCTTGATCGGCTCGAAGGAGAACATGCGCAGCACGTAATGCGCCATCCACGGCTGGCGGGAGTGGCTGGCCGCAACGACCTTCTCGATCGTCTTCTCCGAGATGTAGCCGACGCAGCCGGTGGAGATGACCAGATCGGTGTCGTCCAAACAGTCCTGTTGCTTGGCGCTGAAGCTCTCCTGCTCGAAGTCTCCGACCACCGTTTCGTCGATGATCTCGACCTCTTCCGCATAGGCCGCGGCCTTCGGCGCCGCATCCACGCCAACGATCTCCAGCGAGTTGTCCTCGGTATGCTCGTTGAAGATCTTGCGATCCCGTTCGATCAGCTCGCGACGGTCGAGGTCTTCCACCCGCTCGGTGCCGTAGAGGTCGTACAGCTCCTGCAGGTCCATGTCGTATTTGAGGAGCGCGGCGTTGATGCCGTAGGAGCAGCCGAGATCGACCAGCTTGGCGCTGGCCACGCCTTTTGTCTCCTTGTAGGCCTCCATCACGTTCAAGAAGGCTGGCTTGGCTAGCTGGGGAATGAGATAATCCAAACCTCGTAGTGTCGTAAAGTAAGGTCTGGGGTCCGGACAATTATAGATTTCGTCTAGGACGAATTTGCCCGTCTTGTCTAAACTGTTTCGTGAAGCAAGTTTTGCAGGCTCGTCGAGATCGTCTATTGAAGAAATGCTCATGGCCTCATTAGGAAACGCGAACGCTTGGGCCCGTAAGCTCGACGCTTGCGGTCACGCCTCATCCATTGGTTTGCGCTGGTGTTGAGCCCAACCTATACAACGTTGATCGCGGAATGGCAAATTCGCGCCACAATGCTTCAATCCAGAACCTCGGGGATGCCGGCCCCGCCGTGGTCCGAGCGTCCGGGCCAGCCGCCATGACCGACACGACCAGCCGTTACCCCATCCCCACCAGCCCGGCCGAGACGGCCCGGCTGCGCATGCAGGCCGACGCCATGGCGCCCGATACGGGCGTCCTGCTCGACCGGATCGGCGTCGCCGCCGGCTGGCGGTGCCTGGATCTGGCCTGCGGCTGCGGCGGCATCACCGACCTGCTGGCGGCACGGGTGGGCGGTCAAGGTCGGGTGCTGGGGCTGGACCGGGACGCGGCGCTGCTCGCCGCCGCGCGCGACTGGGCGGCGGGTCTGGGGCTCGCCTCGGTCGCGTTCGCCGAGGCCGATGTGCGCGCCACGGGCCAGCCGCGGGCGAGCTTCGATCTGGTGCATATGCGCTTCATCCTGAGCACCGCCGGCCACGCCGACGCGACGCTCGACGAGGCCCTGGCGCTGGTCAGGCCGGGCGGCGTGCTGGTGGCCCAGGAGCCCGACATCGCGCCGCTCTGCTGCTACCCGCGCCATCCGGCCTGGGACCGGCTCAAGGGTCTGCTCGAGGAGCTGTTCTGCCACGAGCCCACCAGCCTCTGGGCCGACGGCCTCTATCAGCGTTTCCTCGATCTGGGCCTGGAGGACGTGCAGTACCGGCCCTTCGTGGCCGGCTTTACCAGCGCCCATCCCATGGTCGACTACATGCCGACCACCATCGGCTCCCTCGCCGAGGTGTTCTTGGAGAAGGGCATGATCTCGCCGCAAGAGCTCGAACGCACCGTCGCCGCATGCCGCGCCCACCTGCACGACCCGCGCACGGTCTCGACCAGCTACATGGTCGCGCAGGTCTGGGGGCGGAAGCCCTGACGCATTTCGGGTTTGATAAGCCCCCTTCGCGGCGCCGGGGAGGAAGACCAGTGACCGCCACCTTCTCCGTCATTCCCGCGAAAGCGGGAAGCCATTCCACATCTCCATGTGGGAAGGACCATCGGCGGAAGTCCGGGCCTTTCGTGTAACACCGTCCGAGGCCTTCGCTTGGTTGCCGCCGCCAATGGATTCCTGTGTGTTGAGGTGTTGCTAGGATGGTCGCGGGAAGGAGGCCCGCTTTCGCGGGAATGACGACAAGGGGGGCGGATGAGCTCCATCGGACCGGAAGGCCCAGTCCGAAAAACACACCGCCGTCCTGGACGGGCAGGAAAAAAGCCGCCCCGGAGGGCGGCTTCTCGCGTTTGGGCTCACATCGATTGGGGGCCCTCTAAAACTTCAGCTTGCCGCCGAGCTGGACCGTCCAGAAATCCTCGAGCGGAACGCTGGCCGTTGCGCCGGCATCGTTGAGCACGTCGACCTCCGGCTCGAACTCGCGGAAGCTCGCCCAGAGCTGCATGGCGGCCTTGTCGATGTTCTGCACGATCCCGAAGCCCCAGCTCTGCACCTCGGTGCTGGCGATCTCGACGACGCCGCCGAGCCCGGCCGAGCCGGCGAACGCGGCGCCGCTCTGCGCCTCCAGGAAGCCGTCGAACTCCTGGTACTCGCCATAGATCGTGGTGGCGCCCAGGTTCCTGGCCAGCCAGCGGCGCTTGACGCCGCCCTGCAGGTACCACTGCGAGATGTCGCCGCGGCCGCTGCCGGTCACGGGGCCGCGGAAGTTGTCGTTGAACTCGCCGTGCGAGCCGCCGAAATAGACGTAGAGGCCGGTCGGCATGTGCATGGCCGAGATCGACCCCAGGAGCTGCTCGATGTCGACGTTGTTGGCACGGCACGGCGCGCTCGCCGCGGCGAAGCCGCTGGCCACCGGCACGGCGTCCGGGCAGACGATGGCGCCCGCGGGCTCGGTCTCGTCCGTATCCCAGCGATAGCCGATGCCGCCCGCCACCCGGATCGAGTTCCACTCCTTCTTGTAGCGCGCGGCGATGTCGAAATCGTCGTCCTCGCCCCAGGCGACGGAGAACACGAAGCCTCCGAGCGAGGGCGTGTTGTAGCGGATGACCTCGGCACGGCGCGGGTCGATGCTCGGCGCGATGGCGCCCAGGGTCGCATTGATCAGGCAGCCGGTCCCGGCACAGCCGCCGGTGCCCTGCGGCACGCGCAGGAAGAAGCCGTTGCCGATCTCGTTGCTGGCGTCCACATTGGGCGTGTCGGCCAGGTTGATCAGCGTGATGTCGTCCGTGGCGGGCGACGTGCGGCCCATCCAGATCTCGCCCAGGCGGTCGTTCTTGATCCACCAGGCGACCTTGCGGCCGTCGAGGGTCAGGTCCTGGTTCTCGTTCGGCGCGCCGTCCGACACCTGGCTGACACTGGAGCTGTTGGCGCCGTCGAACTCGACTTCCATCTGGAACCCGGCGGACCAGCCGGGCTTGAACTTCGCCGAGCCCGTGAAGCGGAAGCGCGACGAGGACTCCACATTGTCGACGATATAGGCGTCGGTGTCCTCGCCGTCGTCCCAGATCAGCAGCAGATAGTTGATCTGGCCGGACACCTTCACGGAGACCTTGCGGTTGCCCTTGCGAACCGTCGTGGCCTCGAGCTCGGCGACGCGCTCCTCGAGATCCGCGCAGCAGTCGCCGCCGAGATCGGCCGCCTGAGCCGGGCTCAGGCCGCCCATGAACAGGCCGAGCGCAGCCGCCATCGCGACCCCGCTGGCCGTGGTCTTCAATCCCCCAATCATTGCAATCTCCAATTCCCTCGATTTGGCTATCCAGCCTCGGGGTCGTTGTTGTGTTGGATGCGGTGCGGAGGTCGCCCCCATCCGCTGTCGCTCGATCCCCCTGTCGGAATCCATCGTCCCGACCGATTCGGCTGCTGCAAGCCAACCTCAATTCGTGCGTCCGGTAAAGAAGAAGGCGAAATTTCGCATGCAGAATCCGATATCGTGTTGCCATTTTGCTACACGGCGTAAGGTTATCTATTTGATACGATCTATGACGATTTCTGCTCGACCAGGAGTCTGTTGCGCAAGAAAAGCCCAATCTTTTCAGATGGAACCGGTTTTCTCAGCAATCTGAAAGTCCTGTCACGGCTTTCGGCAATTCCGCCAATCCAGGCACAGCACCTCGCGGAGGACGGCGGCAAGCGCGCGGGCGGGCGCTTCGGGCAGCGCCGGCGCGCGCCAGGCGACATGGCCGTCGGGCCGCACCAGCACGGCGCCCGTCGGCCCGGTCTCCGAAAGACCGGCCCAGGCGCCGTCCGGGTCTTGCAGGTCGGCATCCGCCGTTGCCCCGACGCAGAGCAGGCGGACAGGCATGGGCGGTGCCGGGTCGAGCCCCGCCAGCGCCGCGCGCCAGGCCCCGGCGCCTGCCTCATGAGCCAGCAGCGTGAGGGCGTCCGGCGCGATCGCGTCGTGGATCGCGCGGCGTGCGCCCTCGGTCCGGACCCAGACATGGGGCAGGCGCGCGCTCGGCCAGGTGGTGGGCCGGTAGTCGATCACCGGGTCCGCGGCCTCGGGCTTGGGCGTCGCCTCGGCCCGGAAGGCGCCGCGCTCGTAGGAAAAGCCGAGATCGAGGCCGAGAAAGCGGTAATGCGGCGCCTGGCCGGGAATGCGCCGGGTGAACTCGGCCCGCGCCGCCGCGCCCTTCGGCGTCTCGGCCCGGAGCGTGGCCAGCCGGCCCAGCGCGAAGCGCAGCGCGGCATCGACCGTGCCCCTCTGCCAGCGCTGCGGCAAGCGGCGGAAAAGCGCCAGGTTCTGCACCGCCCGCAGGCGCCGCAGATGGCGGTGGTCCAGCCCCACCACCCGGCTCAGATCGTTCATGTTGTCGAAGTTGCGCACGCTGTGCGCCAGGTTCGTGGCCGCCACGGGCCGGCGCTCCTGCTCGTAGGTCTCGAGCAGCGCGGGGTCCGCATGGCCCTTCAGCGTGGCGGCGAGCTTCCAGGCCAGATTGTGCACGTCCTGGACGCCCGTGTTGAGGCCGAGCCCGCCGGTCGGCGGGAAGCTGTGTGCCGCGTCGCCGGCGAGGAAGACCCGGCCGCGCCGGTAGCGCTCCGCCAGCCGCGCCGCCAGGGTCCATGGGCGCACCAGCCTGACGTCGAGGTCGGAGACGGGTGCGCCGACGGCCGCTTCCACCAGCGCCCGGCATCTGCCTTCCGAAAAATCCTCCGGGGACTGCTGCGGCGGGAAATAGGGCACGAACAGCACCCATTCGTGCGGCAGCCAATGGGCGATCAGCACGCCGAACACGGTCTCGTTCAGCACCCAGTAGAGAATGCTCTTGCGGTGATCGACGAAGCGGCCGAGATCGGCGGTGAAGTAGACGCCGATCATGTGCTGCAGCGTCGGGCCCTCCGTCTCGATGCCGATCAGGCGCCGGATCGGCCCCGTGGCGCCGTCGCAGGCGACCAGATAGTCGCCGGCGAGCGTTGCCGCGTCGCCGTTGCCGGCAACGGTCCGGAGGGTGATGCCGCCGTCGCTCTCTTCGACGGCGACGCCGTCCTGCCCCGGCCGGAAGTCGACAAGCGGCGAGCGGCGGACTTTCTCCCAGAGCAGCGGCTCGAGCCGGTTCTGGGGAAAATGCAGCGCATGGACGGGGCTGAGCGCGTGGAGCGCCTCCAGGTCGTCCGGCGCGGCGGAGCAGCGTCCGAGCTCGGTCCCGGCCAGCGTCGTCACCCAGGTGATGGTCGAGCGCTCGAAGACGTCCTGGCAGCGCTCCAGGATCTCCTGCGCCACGCCGACCTCGCGGAACACCTCCATGGTCCGCGTGCTCAGAATGCAGGCGGCGGGGTGCGGCTGCGGCCCGTCGTTGCGCTCGATCAGCGCCGTGCGCAGGCCCGCGCGCGCCAGCAACAGCGCCAGCGTCAGCCCCGTGGGGCCGGCCCCGACGATCAGAACCTTCGGGTGCGATGCACCGGATTTCGTCATCAAACCACCAAACGGCGTTGCAAGTGATTTAATAATCGAACATCTAACCGGACACGGACGGCCTTTCTAAGCTGCCGGTCCATGCGTGCGAAAGGGTAAGACCGCGGGTATGACGCGCGTCCTGATCGTCTACTACTCCCAATCCGGCGAGGCCGAGCGCTCGGCCAAGGCGTTCGCGGAGGGCTTGCAGTCCGCGGGCGCCAGCGTCGTCTTCGAGGCGCTCCGGCCCCGGACCGACTACCCGTTTCCGTGGCGGTCCCCCCGGCGCTTCTTCGACAACATGCCGGAGGCCATGCTCGGGCTGCCGCCCGAGATCGAGACGCCCGCCTTCGAGGCCGAGGCCCGGTTCGATCTCGTGGTGATCGTCTATCCGGTCTGGTTCCTGTCGCCCGCGCCGGTCGTGCAGGCGTTCTTCAAGTCCGCCCACGCGGCCGTCCTCAGGGACGCGGACGTGATCGCCGTCTCGGTCAGCCGCAACATGTGGCACAACGCCTCTGAGCGCATGAAGCGGCTGCTGGCTGAGGCCGGTGCGCGCCATCGCGACACCGTCGCGGTGACCCATCAGGGCTCGGCTCTGCTGACGCTGGTCAGCACGCCCCGGGCTTTGCTCTTCGGCAAGAGCGACCGCCTGCTCGGCGTTTTTCCGCGCGCGGGCGTGGCCGAGGACGACATGGGGCGCGTGCGCCGCCTGGGCGCCGTGGCGGCGGCACGGCTGGCGGACGCGGGCGCCTCCGGCGGGCCGCTGCTCGCGGGCGAGCCCGCCGTCGCCATCAAGCGCTGGTTCGTCGTGCCGGAGCTGTTGGCCTGGTATTTCTTCTATGCCTGGGCTCAATTCATCCGGTTTCTTGGCCGAGTTCATGGGGGACTGCGGGCAGTTGGCGTCTATGCCTTTGCGATTTTCCTTGTTTGTCTGATTCTTGTCGCATTGCCATGCACGCTGCTCGGCACTTGGCTGGCCTACCCGGTCGTCAGGCGGCGCCTCGATGCCTATATCGCCCGCCTTGCGGCCCCGACGGGCCTGCCGTGATCCGGAAGACCGGCGATCAACGTTGTCTCTATGTCTCGCGTCGCGCCCGAGAATCGCAGTCGCGTCACGCAAAATTCAACGGTGCGATGGGGGGTGAGATGCTTTCATATTGGCGATGGATGCGGTGACGGATCATGCTGCGTAGCGCTTATGTCACAGGTCTGGGCGTATCCCTGCCGAACGCTCCCGTCGGCAACGACGAGATCGACCGGGTTCTCGGCGAGCTGAACGGGCAGTCCTCGGCGGTCAAGCGCCGGGTCCTGATGAACAACGGCATCACGTCGCGCCATTACGCGATCGATCCGGCCACGGGGCAGTTGACGCACACCAATGCCGGCCTGACGGCCGAGGCCATCCGGGCCGCCTGTACCCACGGCGCGCTCTCCACCTCCGAGATCGCCTGCCTGGCCTGCGGCACCTCGAGCGCGGACCAGATCATCCCGAGTCACGCCAGCATGGTGCACGCCGAGATCGGCTGCCCGCCCTGCGACCTGATGGCGACGAGCGGCGTCTGCTGTTCCGGCGTGACCGCGCTCAAATACGGCTTTCTGAACGTGGCCGGCGGGCTCTGCGACAACGCCGTCGTGACCGGCTCGGAGCTGGCCTCGCCGACGCTGCGCGCCTCCCATTTCGGGCCGCAGATCCGCCTGAGCCACACCGAGCTGGAGAAGAAGCCGGTGCTGGCCTTCGGCAACGACTTTCTGCGCTGGATGCTGTCCGACGGTGCCGGCGCGCTCCTGATCACGCCCGAGCCCAACCCGGACGGGCCGTCGCTCAGGATCGACTGGGTGGACCTGATGTCCTTTGCCAACGAGTCGGATGTCTGCATGCATTTCGGCATGCGAAAGGCCGACGACGGCTCCGTCATCGGCTACCGCACCGTGGACGACGACGCGGAGTTCTTCCGCGGCGGCTATCTCAGCCTCTCCCAGGACGTGCGCATCCTCAACGAGCGCCTGCCCGAGCTGATGCGCTCCGCGATCCGGCGCATGCTGCAGAGCCGAGACGTCTCGGCCGACGACATCGACTGGCTGCTGCCGCACTACTCCTCCCAGTGGTTCCGCCAGCCGCTCTACGACGGCCTGGCTGACCTCGGCTTCGAGATCCCCTGGGAGCGCTGGTTCTCGAACCTCACGACCAAGGGCAATACGGGCTCGGCCTCCATGTACATCATGCTGGAGGAGCTGGTGGCCGCGGGCAAGGCGGCCGCCGGCCAGCGCATCCTCTGCATGGTGCCCGAGAGCTCGCGCATGTTGTTCGGTTTCGTCCATCTCACGGTCGTGTAGGCTGTGCGTCTGACGTTGCTCAGCGGGCGCGACCCATGAAGATTGCTGCGGTGCCGGAGACGATCGTCGAGCGGCTGCTCACCCTGGCCGGCCTGGCGCCGACGCCCATCGTCGACACCTTCCACGCCGTCATCGTCGCCCGCGCGGTCATGGTCGCGACCCGGCTCGGCCTGTTCGAGGCGGTCGCCGCCGGCGCCGCCACGGCCGCGGAGATCGCCGGACGCCTGGAGACGGACGCGCGCGCCACCGAGAAGCTGCTGAACGTCCTGGTGGCCACCGGCTATCTGCGCCATCGGGGCGGGCGCTACACGCTGACGCGTCCGGCGCGGACCTGGCTGCTGCGCGACAGCCGGCTCTCGATCCGCGACAACATGCTGCTGCGCTTCCTGGAGTGGGAGGCCATCGTGAGCATCGAGGAGGTTGTGCGCTCAGGGCAGCCGCTCGACGTGCACGACCGCATCCGCGACGACCAGTGGGAGACCTACCAGCGCGGCATGCGCGCCCTGGCCCGGCTCTCGGCGGCGGAGGTGGCGCGGCGGGTCAGGCTGCCCGCGGAGCCGCGCACCATGCTCGACGTCGGCGGCGGCCATGGCGCCTTCGCCGCCGCCTTCTGCCGCCGCCATCCCGCGCTCGCCGCCACCATCCTCGACCTGCCGCCGGCGGTCGAGACGGCGGCGCCGATCCTGGCGGAGGAGGGCATGGGCGACCGCGTCGTGCACAAGGCCGGCGACGCGCTCACGGAAGACCTGGGTGAGGCGGCCTGGGACCTGATCTTCCTCTCCCACCTCGTGCACCATTTCGACGCCGAGGCGAACGCCGCGTTGCTGGCCCGCGCGGGAAAAGCGCTCAAGCCGGGCGGCATCGTCGCCATCCTCGACGTGCTCAAGCCGGCCTCCCCCGACGCCGGCAACCAGACCGGCGCGCTCCTCGATCTCTACTTTGCGGTTACGAGCAACTCAGGAACGTGGTCCCGCGAGGAGATCGAGGCCTGGCAGA
>JAKSBI010000380.1 GCA_022361215.1 Hyphomicrobiales bacterium
CTCGAAATAGGTCTCGGGCGGCACCACCACGCCGCCCGCGCCCATCACCGGCTCGGCGATGAAGGCGGCGACGGTCTCCGGCCCCTCGGCCTCGATCAGCTCCTCGAGCTCGGCCGCCAGCCGGTCGGCGAACTCGGCCTCGGTCTCGCCGGGTTCGGCCTCGCGGTAGTGGTGTGGGCAGCGCGTGTGCAGGATCCGGTCGATGGGCAGGTCGAAGTCGGCGTGGTTCGCCGGCAGGCCGGTCAGGCTCGCCGTGGCGATGGTGACGCCGTGATAGCCGCGCTTGCGGGAGATGATCTTCTTCTTCTCCGGCTTGCCGCGGGCGTTGTTGTAGTACCACTGCAGCTTGATCTGGGTGTCGTTGGCCTCGGACCCCGAGGAGGTGAAGAACACCTTCGAGGCGGGCGCTGGTGAGATCTCCTTCAGCTTCTCGGCCAGCGCGATCGCCGGGTCGTGGCTCTTGCCGCCGAACAGGTGCGAGAAGGAGAGCTGCGAGAGCTGCTCCTTGGCCGTCTCGATCAGCTCCCGGTTGCCGTAGCCCAGCGCCGTGCACCAGAGGCCGGCCAGCCCCTCGATATAGCGCGTGCCCTCGCTGTCCCAGACATAGATGCCTTCGCCGCGCTCCAGGATGGTCGGCCCGGTGCGCCGCACGGCGTCGAGGTTGGTGTAGGGGTGGATGAGGGTTTCGATATCGCGTTGCTGCAGGTTGGTGAGGGGGCGCATGTGTCTTTCCCGGCGTAGGCGGTTCCTGTTCGGCTCGGGGCCGGGCGGTATCATCGCGCGCCGCCGCCCACCTGCCAAGCCGCCGTATGGGGCTGTGTCACCGTGTGCCGGCCGACGGTGTCGAGGGGAGGGGAGACCGGATCGAGCCGGTCGGCCGTTCGACACCGAAGTCTTCACCATGGCGCCGTTGTCCGGCTTGACCGGACAACCCAGTATCCTCAGATATGGCTTTCAGACACGATCCGACCACATGGCGGTGCTAACAGGCGGCGGAAACAGGTATAGACTGAGCCGATGACAGCTCGCGTCTTTCAGAGAGACTCGAAGCTCGCGCCCTGGAGCCGGCGGCTTGCGCTCTTCGGCGCGCAAGTGGCCATTCTGGCGGCGATCCTGCACCGTTTCGCCGGCCTGCCGACGCCCGCCGCGACCAATCTGCTGGCGGTCGGGGTCGGTCTTGCGCTGCTCGGCCTGCTCATCGCCGGCATATCCCTGGTGCAGATCTGGCGCCACGGCATCAACGGCACCGGCCGGGCCGTCTCCGGCGCTATCATCGGTTTACTGGTTCTGGCCGGGCCGCTCTGGTATCTGCCGGACCTGCTGCTGCGCCCGAAGATCCACGACATCACGACCAACCCGCGCGACCCGCCGCGCTTCGAGATCCTGGTCCCCGACCGCCCGGCCGACGCCAACGCTCTGAGATACCCGGGCGCCGTGGCCGCCGATCAGCAGGCGCAGGCCTATCCCGACATCCGGCCCATGACCCTCGATAAGTCCATCGAGGAGGTCTACGACCTGGTGCGCGAGGCGGTGCAGCGCATGGACTGGGTGGTCATCGCCGAGCGCAAGCCCGCCGCCGGCCAGCCCGGCTACATCCAGGCCGTCGCCAGGACGCTGGTCATGGGCTACGCCGACGACGTCGCCGTGGAGGTGGCCGCCGGCGTCGGCGAGACGCAGGTCAATGTGCGCTCGGTGTCGCGCTACGGCCGCCACGATTTCGGGGCCAACGCGCAGCGCATCCGCAACCTCTTCGCCGAGGTCAAGGTCGGACTCGAGGAGGGCGAGAAGACGGCGCTCGAGGCGGCGCTGGCGCGCCGCGCCAAGGCCGCCAGGGAAGCGCGCGAGCGGGCTAAGCGGGAGAAAAGGGAGTCTGAATTGCGAGCGGCCCAGGCGGCCCGTGCGGCTGCACGAGCCCGCGCTCGGTCAGATGTTCAAGATGCGCCAGTACAGAGAGAGCCGCAGCGCCGGAGAGCTTGGGGTCGAGACCAGAATAGATTTTGGCGACAATTTGGGGAATAGTCTCAAGCCCCTCGGCGACGCAGTCGTGGATCGCCGACTCCCGCCATTTGCGGTGCATCACATAGGCCTTGACCACCCGCTGCGGCAGCTTGATGCAGCCGCCATGTCCCGGCAGGAAGACCACGTCGTTGCGCTCGAGCAGCCGCTCCAGCGAGCCGAGATAGTCCCCCATATGGCCCTCGGGCGGCGCCACCACGGTGGTGTTCCAGCCCATCACGTGATCGCCTGAGAAGACCGTGCGCTGGCCGACCAGCCCGAAGCAGAGATGGTCGGGGGCGTGGCCCGGCGTGTGCAGCACGTCGATGGCCCAGCCCGCGCCCTTCACCATGTCGCCGTCGCGGAGCTGCTCGTCGATGACCAGGGCCTCGTCCACGAAGGCCTTGCCCGAGGGGCTGGTGGTCTGCACGCCGCGGGGCTTGTCCGTGGGTCCATAGGCCAGCACCGTCGCGCCGGTGCGCGCCTTCAGCCCCGCCACCCCGTCGGTGTGGTCGCGGTGGGTGTGGGTGATCAGGATATGGCTGACGCGCTCGCCCCGGAGCGTCCCCATCAGCGCGTCCAGATGCGCCGGGTCCTCGGGTCCCGGATCGATCACCGCCACCTCGCCCCGGCCGACGATGTAGGTGTTGGTGCCCTTGAAGGTGAACGGCCCCGGATTGTTGGCCACCACCCGGCGCACGCCGGGCGCCACCTCGGCGGCGACGCCGTACTCGAACTCCATGGTCCGGCTGAAGGCGAGGTCCGCGCTCGAAGATTGCGTCTGGTCGGCTTGGCTCATGGGGCGGCTGCTGCGTGCCAGTCCTGAGTGGAGAGATGGTCGGAGTGGCAGGATTTGAACCTGCGACCCCCTCGTCCCGAACGAGGTGCGCTACCAGGCTGCGCTACACTCCGTGATCCGTGCCTGAGGCCCGGTGTTATAGCTCCGCCCATCCGTCCGGGCAAGCGGCCCGGACGTTGCCGCGTGCTATAAAAGACCGAACCATTTCAATGCCACGGACCAGGCGAGCAGAAGCGCGCCGACAAACAGCGGACGGTCGATGCCGTCGAACCCCTCATTCATGGGCGCCGGCCGTCCCGCATGGTCCGTGCCTGCGCGCCGAACGTATCATTTTCGCGGCGTCCAGGCCAACGCTCGCCAAGTGGCCCATGGGCAGAATGTCGCCCGGTTGCGCCACGAAAAGACCGAATTATGGCGCGTAGCTAGGGCTGAAACCGCAGGATCGGGCCGCGGCGCGCGGCAGGGACGTCGCCGGACCGGCCGCCCGGAACACGGCCTGCGGTGGTACAGAAGGACATCTTCGACCCTTGGGTGCAGCGCTCCGGTGCCGGAAACGCCGCTGCGCGCCCCGACCAAGCACGGAGGACGATATGCAACTCGGCTGGAAATCGGTGCCTGCTTTTCTGTGTGCCGCCATGGCTTTCCTGGAGGCGCCTGCAGCCTCCGCGGCCTGCGTCCAGGACACGCCGCTCTGCGGGCGGATCGAGATCGCCAGGGGCAACGCCGCGCCCATCGTACTGGTGCATCTGGAGAACTCGCCCGAAGGCCGCCTCTATCGCGTTTGCCTCGACAACATCAACGATGTGCTGATGGTGACCGGAGAGCCGGCGCCGACGCGCGATCTCGGCGCCGGGCAGTCGATCTGCGTCGATGTCTATATCGCCGCCGGCAAGAACCTGATCGTGCAGAAGCCGGACGATTTCAAGAAGAAGGTCGTCGGCAGCTACATCATGGTGCGCTAGGGCCACGACGTAAGTGTCAACAGGCCCTAACGGTGGCACCCGACGCCGGGGCCCGCGACGTCGGCCTTGCCTGCGGCGGGGCCGTTCAATATAAGCTCGGTCGCCAGCAGTCCCGGCGTCGGGCCGTCGCGCTCGGCCCGTCAGGCGCCGAATCGCAGAGCGTCGGCGGCTTGGCATGCGGGGGCTGGCGTTCACCCAATGGGGCGTAGCCAAGCGGTAAGGCATCGGGTTTTGGTCCCGTGATCCCAGGTTCGAATCCTGGCGCCCCAGCCAATTCAGCTCTGTCCGAATCGCAGCATTCGTTGTCCCGCCCGGCCGCGCTGTGCCATGCTTCGGCCCGCTAGAGCCTGTCTTTTGTCCCGAAAGCGGTACCCACTTTCGGGAGACATGCTTTAGGCACTGAACCGGCGAGGGCGAGACCGTGTTTCTCCTCAGCATCGCGCTGATCTGGTGCCTGGCGGCGGTGACGCCGGGGCCGAACTTTTTCGTGGTGACGCGGTGCGCGCTCGCCGGCTCGCGCCGCGCCGGACTGGCGGCGGTGCTGGGTACGGTGTGCGGGACGCTGGTCTGGGGGCTTGCCGGCTGGCTGGGCATCAATGCGCTGTTCGCTGCGGCGCCGGTTGCCTATCTGACGCTGAAGGTCGTCGGGGGCATGTATCTGACCTGGCTGGGTTTCCGGCTTCTGGTGAGTGCGCTGTCACGGCGTGAGGTCGAGATGCCTGCGCCGCTGCGATCTGCGCTGACGCCCGCCGCCGCCTGGCGGCTCGGCCTGGTCACCAATCTGGCCAACCCGAAATCCGTCATCTTCGTCGCCAGCCTGTTCGCCGCCACGCTGCCGCCGGACGCGCCCGCCTACCTCGGGGCCGCGGCGGTGGCGCTGATGGTGACCATCTCCGGCCTCTGGTATCTGCTGATCGCTTTCGTCTTCAGCCGCCCGCAGATCGTCCGCGGCTATCGGCGCATCGGCCGCTGGATCGACGCCGCCGTCGGCGTCGTCTTCGTCCTGTTCGGGGCGCGTCTGACGCTCTCCAGCCGCTGAGACCGCAACGGCCTCTCGCCGGCCCGGGGCGGGCAGGGGGCGACGCGGGTCCCGGTCTCAGCAGTCGACGATTCCCATCGCGTATTTCAGAATATCGTTCCGGATGGATGCGATCTTGTCCGGCTCGTCCAGGGCGTCCGGCGTCCAGACCGCATCGTGAGCCCCTTTCTTCTCGTTCGCGGCGACCACGTAGACGAGCTCATTCGACGTCGCTGGCTCCAGCTCAAGCGACCAGAAGCCGTTGGCAAGCAGCTTTTCGTCAAAGTCCCTGATCGTCTCAGGATCCCCCGCACCGGTCCCGGTCGTTCGATAGCCATCCGGGATCGGACCGCCCTCGGTCTTGTATTCCAGCCTTTCGATCTTGCCATCTGCATGCAGCACGTAGTCCGTGTATCTCAGCGTCCAACCGCCGCCCCCACCGACAAGCAAACCGTTCCTTGGAACGCCCATAGATCCATATGGGAATTCCCGTTGCGGCCAAATAATCATTGATTTTTCCAAATATCAATTGTGAGACAGGCACGGCTTATAGGATCCATTTCTGGTGACAACAAGCTATATTTTCTGAAATATTAAAAAAGAAATTGCTTTCTCAGTACTGATTTTGCAGTGTAGTAGAATCGGAAGGATTCCGTTCCCCCCGGCCGGTAGCCAAGAGCTCCGGTGTCAGCCGGTCCCCGTCAGCCCGTCGAACAGGTCTGGTTGATCCGCTTCCGTCGCCGGGCAGAGGTCGGCGACGCCGATGCCGATGAGGCGGAAGGCGCGGCCGTCGGCCTCCTTCTCGATCAGCAACCGGGCGTTGCGGTAGAGCACATCGGCACGCTGGGTGGGCGAGGGCAGGCGCCGGTTGCGGGTCAGGATCTGGAAATCGGCGGTTTTCAGCTTGAGCACCAGCGTAGCGCCGGCGATGCCTTTCTCCTGGAGCCTGGCGGCGACCCGGTCGCAGAGCGGGCGCACGGCTTCGGTCAGTTCGCCGGCGGCACGGATATCGCTGCGGAAGGTCGTCTCGGCAGAGATGCTCTTGGTCGGGCGGCGCGGCGTCACCTTGCGCTCGTCCCGGCCGTGGGCGTAGCTCGCCAGCCGCCGGCCGAACTTGCCGTAGAGCGTCACGAGCTGCATCTCGGAAAGCTCCTGGAGCTGGCCGATGGTGGTGATGCCGTTCAGCTCCATACGCCGGGCCGTGGCCTTGCCGACGCCGTTGATCTTGCCGACCGGCAGCGGCGCCAGGAAGCTCCTGGCCTCGGCCTGGCCGATCACCGAGAAGCCGCGCGGCTTTTTCAGATCCGAGGCGAGCTTGGCCAGGAACTTGTTGCAGGACAGGCCGATGGAGACGGTGATGCCCACCTCGTCCTCCACGCGCCGGGCGATCTCGGCCAGTGCGTCGGCCGCGTGGGCCGGCGTCAGGCGTGCATCGGCCGAGAGGTCCAGATAGGCCTCGTCCAGGGAGACCGGTTCGATCACCGGCGTCGCCGTCTCGAAGATGGCGCGGATTCGCTTGCTGACGCGCGCATATTTGGCCATGTCCGGCGGCAGCACCACGGCATCCGGGCAGAGCTTCATGGCCTTGAACATGGGCATGGCCGAGCGCGGCCCGTAGCGCCGGGCGATGTAGCAGGCGGTGGTGACCACGCCGCGCCCGCCCGTGTAGCCGACGATCAGCGGCTTGTCGCGCAGGCTCGGGTCGTCGCGCTTCTCGACCGAGGCATAGAAGGCGTCGCAGTCGATATGGGCGATGGCCAGGTCGTCGAGCTCGGGATGGCGCACCAGCCGCTCCGAGCCGCAGGCCTCGCAGAGGCGCGCGTGGTACGTCGAGCGGGCGAGGCAGTCCCGGCAGAGCGCGCCCGTCATCGAGTGGCCTCCAGGACGGCCCAGGCGCCGTAGCCGACGACGCTGCGCCGGTCGCCCGCCGTGTCGCCGGAGGTCCTGAGATCGAGGCGCGCGATGCGGAGCCCACGCCGCCGGGCCTCGATCAGCATACCGCCGAGCGCCAGATGCCCGCAGGCCTGGCCGGGCCCGAGGGCGCCCGCGTCGAAGGCCTCGATGGCCTCGGCTGTGGCCCGGTCGAGCCGGCAGGCCGTCTCATGGTCGTGGTAGTGGGAGAGGTCCGAGCTGACCACCAGCAGCGTCCTCTCGTCCCAGAGCGCGGCCAGCACCTCGGCCACGTCCTCGGGCGTCGCTGTGCCGACGATCAGCGGCACGATCGGCAGGGCGCCGAACAGCACTTGCAGAAACGGCAGCTCGACCTCGAGCGCATGGTCCGGCGCATGCGGCGCGTCGTCGGTCACCACCCGCGGCAGGTCCGCGATCAGGGCCAGCGCCGCGCCGTCGACGGGCATCTCGCCGAGCGGCGTTGCGAAGCTGCGGGAGGCGGGCATGGCGATACCGCGGAAGGGCACGAAGTGCGACGGCCCGATCACGACGGCCCGCTTGACCATGGGCCCGAGCGACCGCGCGGCCGCGAAGGCCTCACCCGCCACCGCGCCGGAATAGACATAGCCCGCGTGCGGCGCGACAATGGCCCGGACGTTGGCGCATGCCTCCGCCCGGGCGCCCTCGATGAAGGCCTCGACGGCGCGCGTCAGGTCGGCGGCGCGGCCCGGATAAAAGCTCCCGGCCACGGCGGGGGGACGGCTGTCGGTTGCGGTTTGCGCAAACAGCGCCATGGGACGACCACGTGCGGGCGTTGCGGCGTTACGCGAGCAGTCTATGGACAAGCACGAGACATTGGAAGGCGTCGCGGGCCGCTACTGGCACGTCCTGACAGACGGGCGTATCCAGTGCGACCTCTGCCCGCGTTACTGCCGGCTGCGCGACGGCCAGCGCGGCCTCTGCTTCGTGCGCGCCCGCAAGGGCGATCGGATGATCCTCACCACCTATGGTCGCTCCTCGGGCTTCTGCGTCGACCCGATCGAGAAGAAGCCGCTGAACCATTTCCTGCCGGGCACGGCCGTCCTCTCCTTCGGCACCGCCGGCTGCAGCCTGACCTGCAAGTTCTGCCAGAACTGGGATATCTCGAAGGCCCGCGCCTTCGACCGGCTGCAGGAGCGGGCGGCGCCCGAAGCCATCGCCCGGGCGGCGGTCGAGACCGGGGCGCGCGCCGTCGCCTTCACCTACAACGACCCGGTGATCTTTCTGGAGTATGCCGTCGACGTGGCCGCCGCCTGCCGCGAGGCTGGCATCGGGACCGTGGCCGTGACCGCCGGCTACATCACGGAGGCGGCGCGGCCCGAGTTCTTCGCGGCCATGGACGC
>JAKSBI010000052.1 GCA_022361215.1 Hyphomicrobiales bacterium
CCTCCGCGTCCCGCCGTCCATGGCTGGCGGGCAGACGGACCTTGCTGCAGCCGCTCTGATAGAGATCGGCCAGAACCGTATCGCCGCCGCGGCGCTTGAAGGCGAGCCGGGCCCGGCCCTCGGAGCGCTGCAGCCGCACCGGCGCCTCCCGCCGCGCCACCACGCGCAGCCCCGCGCCCTGCGGCTCGGCCGTCGTCGCTTTCGAGCCTGCCACGAATACCCTGCCCATCAGCCCCCCACGCCAGCGCTGCATCGGCATGGCTTGGATGCCCGGCACGGACGCCGGGCATGACAGTGTGTCGGGGGTGCAACAGACCTCTCGAACCGCGGTCCGGGAGCCCGCGCCTCGACCGGACAGCCTTTCGGGTGGTCTATCGCACCCTCGATCCTCGTCATGCCCGGACGTGATCCGGGCATCCATTCCATCGGCCTCTCGGCAAAGTCGACAGGGAACGGCATGGATTGCCGGGTCAAGCCTGGCAATGACGACGCTTGGGGACAGGCTTCACTCGAATCCAGGCCGGTAATGGGCCTGCGCCGGGATGACGCCGTAGGAGGCCTCCCGAATGGCTGTCCGGGCGCCTGAGCCCGGCCGGAAACCAAGGCTGCATCTGCCGTGCAGATCGACGCGCTCCCGAAATCCCGGACACCGCTGCGGCGATATCGCACTCTCGCCATGGATCGCTCTCCCTGACCCGACCTCAAACGGTCAGATACGTTTTGATGTCGTTTTCGCAGACGGCGCCGATCTCGCCTGCCAGCACCACCTCGCCCCGGTCCATGACGGCGAAGCTGTCGGCCAGGTCGCGTGCGAACTCGAAATATTGCTCGACCAGCAGGATGGCCATCTTACCCTGAGTCCTGAGGTAGGAAATCACCGCCTCGATGTCCTTGATGATCGAGGGCTGGATGCCCTCGGTCGGCTCGTCCAGGATCAGCAGCTCGGGCCGGGTCACGAGCGCGCGGGCGATGGCGAGCTGCTGCTGCTGTCCGCCCGAGAGGTCGCCGCCGCGCCGCCCGAGCATGGATTCGAGCACCGGGAACAGGTCGAAGATCTCCTCCGGGATAAAGCGATCTTCGGCGGACAGCGACGCATAGCCCGTCTCCAGGTTCTCCCGGACGCTGAGCAGCGGAAAGATCTCCCGGCCCTGGGGCACATAGGCCATGCCGCGGCGCGCCCGCGCCGGCGTCGCCAGCTCCGAGACCTCCTCGCCCTTCCACTTGATGCTGCCCTGGGCGATCGGAAGCTGGCCCATGACAGTCTTCAGCAGGCTGGTCTTGCCGACGCCGTTGCGCCCCAAGAGGCAGGTGACGCGGCCGATCTCCGCCGTGATCGAGACCGAGCGCAGCGCATGGGCCGCGCCGTAGAAGAGATCGATGTCATTGACCGCCAGCATGTGTGGCTCCTACCGCCCCAGATAGACTTCGATGACCCGCTCGTCGGCGCTGACCTTGTCGAGCGGCCCTTCCGCCAGCACGCTGCCCTCGTGCAGCACCGTGACCTTCACGTCGAGATCGCGCACGAAGCTCATGTCGTGCTCGACCACGACCACGGAGTGCGTCTCGGCGATGCGCTTGAGCAGCTTGGCGGTCTCGGCCGTCTCGGCGTCGGTCATGCCGGCGGCGGGCTCGTCGACGAGCAGCAGCTTGGGGTCCTGGGCCAAGAGCATGCCGATCTCGAGCCACTGTTTCTGGCCGTGGGAGAGATTGGCGGCAAGCTCGCCCCGCTGCTCCACCAGCCGGATGGTGCCCAGAAGCTCGTCCACGCGCTCGCGCTGCGCCTCGTCCGGGCGCCAGAACAGGGTGCGCCCGACGCGCCGGTCGCTCTTCAGGGCCAGGAGAAGGTTGTCCGTCACCGTGTGGCTCTCGAACACGGTGGGCTTCTGGAACTTGCGGCCGATGCCGAGCTCGGCGATAGCGGTCTCGTCGAGCTGGGTCAGGTCGTGCTCGCCCGCGAAGAAGACCTGCCCCGCGTCCGGCCGGGTCTTGCCCGTGACCACGTCCATCATGGTGGTCTTGCCGGCGCCGTTGGGGCCGATGATGGCGCGCATCTCCCCCGGGTCGACCACGAAGGAGAGGGTGTTGAGCGCCCGGAAGCCGTCGAAGCTGACGCTGACGCCGTCGAGATAGAGGATGGCGCTGTGGGCGGCGTCGGTCATGGCCTATTCCGCCGCCCCCGGTTGCAGCGCCGGCGTGCGCGCGGGCGGCCGCGGCTTGCGCTTGCCGAGGCTTGCTGTCGCCGACTGCACGAGCCCCATGATGCCCTTGGGCAGGAAGAGCGTGGTGGCGATAAAGAGGCCGCCGAGGGCGAACAGCCAGAGCTCCGGCAGGGCGCCCGTGAAGTAGCTCTTGGCGAAGTTGACCAGCACGGCCCCGAGCACGGCGCCGACCAGCGTGCCGCGACCGCCGACGGCGACCCAGATGACGATCTCGATGGAGTTGGCCGGCGCGAACTCGCTCGGATTGATGATGCCCACCTGCGGCACGTAGAGCGCGCCCGCGATCCCCGCGAGACACGCCGAGAGCGTGAACACGAACAGCTTGTAGGCCTCGACCCGGTAGCCGAGGAAGCGGGTTCGGCTCTCCGCGTCGCGGATCGCCACCAGCACCTTGCCGAGCTTCGAGGTGACCACCAGGCGGCAGACCACGTAGCCCAGGCCCAAGGCAAGGCCCGAGGCGACGAAGAGGCCCGCGCGCGTGCGATCCGACTGCAGGTTGAAGCCCAGAAGGTCCTTGAAGTCGGTCAGGCCGTTATTGCCGCCGAAGCCCATATCGTTGCGGAAGAAGGCCAGCATCAGCGCGAAAGTCATGGCCTGGGTGATGATCGAGAGATAGACGCCCGTGACCCGGCTGCGGAAGGCGAACCAGCCGAACACGAAGGCGAGCAGGCCGGGCACCGCGACCACCATGAGCGCCGCGAACCAGAACTGGTCGAAGCCGGTCCAGAACCAGGGCAGCTCCTTCCAGTTCAGAAAGACCATGAAGTCCGGCAGCTCCGGGTGGCCGTAGACGCCGCGGGTGCCGATCTCGCGCATCAGATGCATGCCCATGGCGTAGCCGCCGAGCGCGAAGAAGGCGCCGTGGCCGAGGCTGAGAATACCCGCATAGCCCCAGATCAGATCGACGCTGAGCGCCAGCAGGGCGAAGCAGAGATATTTGCCGAGCAGCGCCACCGCATAGGTCGGCACATGCACCGCGCTTGCCGGCGAGGTCGCCAGGTTGAGCAGCGGCACGGCCACGGTGACCACGCCGAGCAGCGCCAGGAAGACGAGCGCCTTGCGGTCGAGCGCCGCCCCGATCATGCCTCGACCGCCCGGCCCTTGAGCGCGAAGAGCCCGCGCGGCCGTTTCTGGATGAAGAGGATGATAAAGACGAGCACCAGGATCTTGGCCAGCACGGCGCCGGCATAGGGCTCCAGGAACTTGTTGGCGACGCCCAGCGTGAAGGCGCCGACCAGCGTGCCCCAGAGATTGCCGACGCCGCCGAAGACCACCACCATGAAGCTGTCGATGATGTAGGCTTGGCCGAGATTGGGGCTGACATTGTCGATCTGGCTGAGCGCCACGCCGGCGATGCCC
>JAKSBI010000127.1 GCA_022361215.1 Hyphomicrobiales bacterium
GCGGGCGGCCGAGTGGCCTTTTCGCTGCTCGAGGTTATCGAAGGCAGACCCGGTTCGGCACGCCGCGAGGTCCGTTCGCTGCCCGAGCTGAAGTCCTCTTCGGACGAGGCGATAGCATCGCTCCTCGAACGCCTCACGCACGTACGCGCGCCCGTTGCAGGCCTCACAATGGATCGCCCCCAAATCATGGGCGTCGTCAATGTGACGCCCGACAGCTTCTCCGGCGACGGCATTGACGATGACACCGGTGCAGCCATCGCGCACGCCCATGAGCTTGCGGCTGCGGGCGCCGATATCCTGGACGTCGGCGGCGAATCGACCCGCCCCGGCTCCGATGCCGTGGACGCAGACCGGGAGTTGGCGCGCATTGTGCCCGTCATCGAAGGCCTGCGGGATGCGCCGGCCCGGATCTCGGTCGATACACGAAAGGCGGCGGTGATGCGGGCCGTGGTCGAGAAGGGCGCCCACATCCTCAACGACGTGTCCGCGCTGACCGTCGACCCGGCGAGCGTGAAGACGGCAGCGACTTCGGGACTGCCGGTCGTTCTGATGCATGCTCAGGGCGACCCGAAGACGATGCAGGACGATCCGCGCTACGACGACGTGCTCCTCGAGGTCTACGACTATCTCGAGGCGCGTGTCGCAGCGTGCGAGGCGGCTGGAATCCCGCGAGAGAGACTGATCGTCGACCCCGGCATCGGCTTCGGCAAGACACTGGAGCACAACCTGGCGCTGCTGTCGGGCTTAAGCCTGTTGCACGGGCTCGGCGTGCCCGTGCTGCTTGGCGCGTCGCGCAAGCGCTTCATCGGGGCGCTGGCGGAAGAGCCCGATGCTCAAAAACGCATGCCCGGATCGCTGGCAGCGGCGCTCGCCGGCGCAGCGCAGGGCGTGCAGATCCTTCGCGTGCACGATGTGCGCGCCACCCGCCAAGCGTTGAGCGTATGGACTGCCGCGATCTCCGGATCGCCGGACTGAAGTGTTTAGGCGTATGGAGTCTCGTCGTGTCCCAAGGATCAGTTCTCCGTCTCGGCCCGCGACCAGACCGATCGAGGCATCTTCGGGCCGACCGCGGCCTGCGCCCTATTCGCGCGGTGCCGGTGTGATTGGAAGGGTCAGGCGCGCGCCATCCCGCATGACGGTCACCTGCGTCGGCTCGCCCACCTTCAGGCCGTTGATGATGCGCACGTAGTCATAGATGCTCTCGACCTTGGCGCCTGCCAGCCCGACGATCACGTCGCCGTCCTTGAGCCCGGCCTTTTCGGCGGGGCCGCCCTTCATGGCCCCGGAGATCGGGACGCCCTTTTGGCCCTCCGTGGCATAGTCCGGAATGGTGCCGAGATAGACCCTGGCCCGTCTGCGGGCGCCACTGCTCCGCGGCTTTGCAACGCGGATGTAGTCGGGCGGACTTTCGGTCCGTGCCTGCGAGCGGGCGATCAGCGCCATCAGCCGCGAGATCTTGGCAAGACCCGGATAGTTGAGGGTGTCAGCCGTGTCGCGCGGCGTCGAGTATTCGGTATGCGTGCCTGTGAAGGCATGCAGTATGGGTACGCCCTTGAGATAGAACGATGTCGCGTCCGTCGGCAGGTAGCTGTCGTTGGATGTCGAGATCGGCAGGCCGACGGGCACGTTGCGCCGTTCCACCTCCCGTTTCCAGACGCTGCTGGAGCCGAGCCCGAAGAGCTGCAGCTTCGTCCTCAAACGGCCGACCATGTCCAGATTGAGATAGGCCGAGACAGTCCCTGTAAGCGTCTCCTTGGAGGTTCGCTTCAGCAGGTCCTTGACGAAATGCGCTGATCCCAGCAGTCCGAGTTCCTCGCCGGACCAGGCCGCAAACAGGATGTCGCGCTGCGCCTTCAGCTTGCCGGCCTTGTGTTCGGCCGCCAGATGCTGAGCGATCTCGATGAGCCCGGCGACACCGGAGGCGTTGTCGTCGGCGCCGAAATGAACCTGGTTCCGTTCCGCGGGCCGGGCCAGCGAGCCGCTGGTCTCGCCACGTCCCAGATGATCGAGATGCGCGCCGACGATCAGCAGCGGTGCATCGCGTTTGGGCCCCGAATTGAGCCGGGCCAGCACGTTGCGGCCGCGCCGGCGCTCAAAGGTCAGATCGATGCGGGCAGTGACCTCGGCCTCGGGAACGGCAAAGCCCTTGGCGGCCTCGCCTTTGTCGAGCTTGCCGAACAGCGCGTCGAGATCCTGGCCCGCCGGCGCGAGGAGTGCACGGACGGCGTCGTCGTCGATCGATAGGGCGGGCAGGCCGCTCGTGCCGGAGCTGGCCTCGTAGGAGAGCCGTACCAGCGGATCCTTGTATGTCACCCCGGGCGCCGGCGCGACGATCAGGCCCTTGGCGCCCTTGCTTTGCGCGACCGAGGCTTTGTAGCGCAGGTCGGCGTAGCGGGTGAGCGCCAGGCGGCGGTCAGGCGTGACCTCCTGCGGAACGCCGCGCAGGACCACTACCCATTTGCCCGCCACGTCCAGGTCGGCATAGGAGTCGTAGGCCGCGTTGTCGTTCTCCGCGGGCGCGACCAGGCCGTAGCCCGCGAAGGCCACGCCGGTGGGTCCCACGTCGCCTGCGGGCGAGAAGGCGAGCGGACGCCAATTCTCGTCCAACGTCAGGGCCTTTGTGCCTGTCTTGGTCTTCAGCTCCAAGGCGTTGTTCGCCCCGAGCGAGACGCCGGCGGTGAACGCGAAGGCCTGGAAATAGCTGCCGTCATCGCCCGCCGGTGCCAGGCCAAGTGCCTCGAATACCTCCGCGACGTACTGGCCGGCCTTGACCTCCCCGTCCGTGCCGGTCAGCCGCCCGTCCATTTCCTCGGACGCCAGGGCCGCGACATGCAACTGGAGATCCTCGGCGCGGATCTCGTCGGCAGTGCGATCCATCTCGGGCGTCTGGGCAAGCGTCGTTTTGGCAGCAGCGTCTTCGCCCGTCAGGCCAAGGCGCCGCCGGGCCTCGGCGTCGTCCCAGTCCGCCATGAAGATCTGCGTTGTGCCATCGGCCGTGCGCTTGGAGGCCCATGCCAGGCGCTTGCCGTCCGGCGAGAAGGCGGCGAGTCCATCGAACCCCTTTGAATGCGTGACGCGCACAGGTTCCTTCTCGCCTTTGGCGTCAACCATATAGAGCTCGAAATTCGCAAAGCCCTGGAGATTGGTGGCGAACACGATGTAGTCGCCTGACGGATGGAAGAAGGGCGCCCACGACATGGCGCCGAGCCGCGTGATTTGGCGCTTGTCCGAGCCGTCCACGTTCATGGTGTAGACCTCGGCGCGGGTCCCGTCCTCGGAGAAGCGGCGCCAGACGATCTTCTTGCCGTCGGCGCTGAAGAAGGGGCCGCCGTCATAGCCGGGGGCCTTGGTCAGCCGGCGCACGTTCGAGCCGTCCGCGTTCATGACGTAGATGTCCATGAAGTAGGACTTGTCGTGATCGAAGGTCTTCTGCTCCTTGGCGTCGAGCGTGCGGGCATAGGCCTCGCGGTTGGAGGCGAACACGATCTGCGTGCCGTCGGGGGAGTAGGCGCCTTCGGCATCGTAGCCGAGCGTCTTGGTCAGGTTGCGATAGGTGCCGGCCTCCAGGTCGTATTCCTGGATGTCGTAGTGCTCGTCATAGCTCCAGACATAGCGGCGAACATTGCCCAGAGCGCGCTTCTCCAGCTCGATCTTCTGCTTCTCCTTGGCCTTGGGATCGTCCTGGGTCGAGGAGAAAAGCGCCTTGCGGCCGTTGGGGTGGATCCAGCCGCATGTCGTCTTGCCGTGACCCGGCGAGATGCGCTGAAGGTCGCCGGTCTCGAGGTCCATGATGTACATCTGGTAGAAGGGGTTCCCGCCGACGCGCTCGCTCTGGAAGATCATCTGCCGTCCGTCTGAGGAGAAGTAGCCTTCGCCGGCGCGTCGGCCCTCGAAGGTGAGCTGCCGCGCATTCTCCAGGAGCGGCGCTTCCTTGCCTGTCTCCGCTGCAACCGGGGCAATCGGGACCCAGAGGGTCAACAGGCAAGCCAAGATTACCAGCCAAACTCGATACATCACGACATGCTCTCCATCGATACTCCAAAGCCGCCATTTAAGGCGACTCCGTTGCCCATAATTAGGCCAACGGCAGCCGAAGCACGAATTTGGCGCCGGCTTCGCTGTCCGCCAGCCGGATCGATCCCTGGTGGGCCTCCAGCAGGGACCTTGCAATGCCGAGCCCAAGCCCCGTGCCGCCGTGCTCCCGCTTGGTGGTGAAGAAGGGCGTAAAGATCTTCGGTCGGTTCGCCGTCGAAATGCCGTCGCCGTCGTCGGCCACGGCGATACTCAGCGTCCGACCGTTGCGCTTAGCCTCGATCCGAACCGTGCGGGCATTGTGCTGCCTGGCATTCTCGAGCAGGTTCGAGAGGACCACATCGAAGGTGTCCTCGGACATGCGAGCCGTTCCCGCTGCCGTGCGATCGACGACGACCGCGAAGGCCGGATCCGCATGTTTGGTTTGCAGCCGGTCCAAGGCATCGGCCACCTCGAACGTCTCGTCCGAAGGCTTCAGGCTGTCGGCGCGGGCAAGCTCCAGGAGCCGGCTGACCAAGCGTTGCAGCCGGTCGGTGTCGGCAACGATGTTCTGCAGAAACCGGGTCCTGTCGCCCTCCGACATCTCGTCCACATGTTCGCGCAGCAGCTCGGCCGCACCCTGGATGGAGGTCAGCGGCGTCTTGAACTCGTGCGAGACGTGGGTGGCAAAGTCCCGGATGTACTCGGAGCGCTCATGCAGCGAGAGCGCCATGTCGGAGAAGCTCTTGGCGAGCAGGGCCATCTCCCGCGTGCCCGGATTGCTCAGGGGGCGCATGGCTTCGGGGTCGCCGGCCGAAATGCGGCGCGTGCGTTCGATCAGCCGGTTGATCGGCCAGGAGATCGTCGAGGATGTCAGGAGGGCGAGCAGGAAGGTCAGGGCCAGGATGGTGAAGCCCGCGAGAATGACCTTCTCGCGTTCCGCATAGAGATGCTTCAAGACGTTCTTCGGCGTGCGCGAGAGATAGGCGACGCCCCAGAGCCGGTCCTTGTAGATGATGGGCAGGGCGACGAAGATGCGAATGCCTGTGCCGCGGCTGATCGA
>JAKSBI010000087.1 GCA_022361215.1 Hyphomicrobiales bacterium
CCTCTGCCGGTCGCATCGCGCCATGGGGACATGGCCGCTTTCCGTGTCGAGCGATCAAGGCGGCTCAATCGGAGATTATCTTCGGACGTCCGTGTTACGGTCCTGATTTTCCCGAGATTTCTCCATGCCATAAAGGAACGCCGGCAGCATCACGAAGAGCACGAACAGCAGGACGGTCGTAGCGGCCCAGACCAGGCCGAAATAGCGCCCCAACAGGTCGAAGAACGAGGATGCGAGCACCAGATAGGCCGACGCGGCGCCGACCACGATCAAAATCAGCAAGTAGGCCTTGAGCCATTTCTGCATGCGATCCCCGCTCGCACGTCTCCGGCGGTCCGCTCAGGCGGATCGGGGCTCTGCGCTCGCGGCGGCGTCGGATGGGGGCCGTCGAGAGCGCATCGGTACGGCGCCTTGACGGCAACCATGCCTGCGGTGCCGATTTTAGCAGATCGCCCGCACATGGTCTGCGATCTATCGGTCGGTGCCGGAAGCCAGGCATTTCCCTGCCGGTGAGGGACACGGAGCGGGGTGAGATTTCCCACAGTCCTGCGGTGCGCGTCCGCCTAGGATCCGAGGCGCAGATTGGCTGCCATACCATCTGCTGACGACCCGGGTCCCGTCACGCCGCCCCCCAAAGCCGTGGCGGGGCCTTCATATTTGGCTCTCCCGGATAAGTCGACGGGCTCAATGCGGTGGCGCCGTCATGGCCGGGGCAAGGCATAATGGTTGTCATTGCTGCGCTTATTCGCGTTTCTCGGGGTGGCGACACGCTCGCCACCGTCGTCTTCCGGCTTGACCGGAAGACCCGGTATCCATCGCCCTTCGAGGTCGTGAAACGGCGAAAAACCTCGCAAAAGCATGAGGCTACCGGATTGCTCGGTCAAGCCGGGTAATGACGGATTCGGGATGGGGCGGCTCTGCTTGAGCGCCGTGAGCCTTAAACCGGATGCCGTGGGGCAGGGGGCTCTAGCGGTATTCGATGAACGCGTCCTGGCGCAGGTCGCGAAGCAGGCGCCGCGCGCGGATCTGGTACTCCTGCTCGACCAGCTTGGCCTGCACCTGGCGGCGCTGCTTGCTGTCGGACTTGACCGAGCGCCGGTTGCAGACGGCATAGAAC
>JAKSBI010000039.1 GCA_022361215.1 Hyphomicrobiales bacterium
CAAGGGCTCTCGCGCGGCCATCTACTGGGTCGGTCTGCCGATCATGCGCAGCAAGACCCACAACCAGAACATGCAGGTGATGAACGAGATCTTCCGCGAGAAGGCCTTTCTCAACGGCGTCAAGTTCATCGATACCTTCAACGGCTTCGCCGACCAGTTCGGCCGCTATAGCGCCTACGGTCCGGACCTTTCGGGCCAGATCCGCAAGCTGCGCGCGCGAGACGGCGTCCATTTCACCATGCGCGGCTATCGCAAGCTGGCGCATTTCGTCGAGCGGGAGATCCGCCGCGACATGCGCACGGCGAAGTCCGAGCGCAACATCCCCCTTGCCGGGAGCGAGGCGGAGCAGGCCCGGGCCATGGGGCGCGGCCGATCGCTTCAGAACCGTGGCCGTCGCGGCAAGATCGACAGCAAATCGCGTCGCCGCAAGTACGACGAATCCGCGGCTTACGAAGACGGTCGGCGGACGACGTCAGCGACGCCACAGCAGTCCAATGCCGACCGCAAGAGCGGCAAGGCCATTGCCGGCGTGACTCTCGTGCGCCCCAAGCTTTTGGACGCCGCCGTGGCAACCGGCGGCTATGCGCCACAGGGCGAGACGATTGCCGGAGAGATGGGTGATGGTCTGACGGCTCTCGCCTCCATTTCGCCCATCAACGATCCTAATTTGACGACGGCTAGGCGGCAGTTGCCGTTGTCGCAGCGGCCCTACTATCGGGTCCTGATCAAAGGGGAGCAGGTCAGGCCGAAAACGGGACGAGCCGACGATTTCGCTTGGCCGAGAAGCTGAGGCGACACGGTCGAAACGCCCGCGCGAGTTAACGTGCGCGGTGTAGAGTACGGAGTTAGTTATGCGTGGCCGGTGTCACCGAGGCCGAACCGAGCCGGATTGCGTCCGGACATCCGCGCTACCCTTGGCGGTGTTGGCGACAGCTCTTCTATTGGGCGCTTGTTCCGAAGACTCCGCGGAGCGGGGTCAGGATGAGAGCCGCCCGATGTTCATTCCCACCACTGGCGAGCAGGTCAACCGTGCGCGCAAGGGGGATCGCTTGCCGGTCATCCAGCGCAACGCGCGGGGACCGGAGCGCAGGACCGAGGCGCCGCCACCGCCGCGCACGGAGCCTGCCCAGCGGGCTGCATTATCGGAATTCTATGCGGCGCTCGACGGGCTGAGGACCGGCGCGCGGCGCGAGCCGGTCACTATTCTGCATCTGGGCGACAGTCACATCGCCTCCGACAGGTTCACAGGCGACCTGCGCGATTTGCTGCAGGCGCGTTTTGGCGATGCCGGGCGCGGCCTGATGATGCCCGGCTTTCCGTTCGACTATTACCGGGCACGGGGTGTCCGCTTCACCAAGAGCAAGGGCTGGACGTCGGCGAGCAGCTTGAAATCCGCGGCGGGATCCTATGGGCTGACGGGCGTAAGGCTGAGCAGCCGGGCCAAGGAGGCTTGGCTGCGTCTCGACAGCAAAGACGGCCCGTTCGAATGGGCGGAGGTGACATTCCTTACCGGACGGCGGCATGGCACAGCGGTCGTTTCCGTGGACAGCACGAGCAGGACGGTGAAGACCACCGCCGCCGACGGCAGCCCCAAGACAGTGCGCATGCAGCACAAGGGATCCAGCCTGACGGTGAAGGCCAAGGGCGATGGTCCGGTGACGGTCCTGTCCTGGGCCGTCGGACAGGACAGACCCGGTATCCGCTATGTCAATCTTGGCATCCCGAGCGCCACGGCCGACATCACGCGACGCTGGAGCGGCGAGCTGATGGCAGCCGACTTCGCACGCCTCAAACCCAACTTGGTGGTGCTGGGCTACGGCACCAATGAAGGCTTCCATGACAAGCTCGATGTGGCGGCGTATGAGCGACGTTACGAAGCGCTTGTCCGACGGCTGCAGAACCTTGCGCCCAACGCGTCCTTCCTGGTCATCGGACCGCCCGACAGTGCACGCTTTCCGCGTTTCGCGCGCAAGGGCCGTAAGTATGCGGAACTGAAATCGGTGGCTTGCCGCGTGCTGAGCGCTCAGGAGCGGCAGAGCTATCCAAGCCTGGTGAAGGCCAGGAGCGACCGGATTGCGGGGTGGCATGTGCCGCCGAAGCTTGGCGCCGTACGCGCCGCGCTCAAGCGCGTGGCCGAGCGCGGCGGCGCTTACTTCTGGGATTGGTCCGGGATCATGGGTGGGGCTTGCGGCGTACATGATTGGGCAACGGCCGAACCCGCGCTCGTGATGGCCGATCATGTGCACATGACAGCGGAGGGCTCGCAGCGAACGGCACGGGCGCTCTATGACGAGCTGATGGCCGGCTTCGCGGCACACAGAAAGGTGGCAAGCCGCTGACACGAGAGGCGTTTATGCGGGGATAGGATGAGGGCACAGCGGGCAACGGCGGGGCGCGGACGGCAGTCGCAAGGCGCCAACCGAGCGAGGGGGTAGAGCGATGCTGTTCCCGACGCTCGACTTCGCGATCTTCTTCCTGGTCGTCTTTGGCATCAGCTGGGAGCTGCGCAGACGCGGCGAGTTCCGAAAGGTCTTTCTGCTCGGCGCCAGCTACGTCTTCTACGGCTACTGGGATTGGCGTTTCACGGCACTCCTGGCAGCCAGCTCGCTGATCAACTATGCGGCCGGGCGGCTGCTGTCCCTGACCCGGGACGACCGTGAGCGCAAGCTGCTTGTCGGCGTGGCCGTCGCGCTCAACCTCGCGATTCTTGGCTTCTTCAAGTATTACGGCTTCTTCCTGGAGTCGCTCGCGGAGGTCCTCTATTCGGTGGGCTGGGAGCGGGACTTGCCCTTCCTGGAAATCATCCTGCCGGTGGGCATCTCCTTCTTCACGTTCCAGGGCATCTCCTATGTGGTCGACGTCTATCGCCGGGAGATTCCGGCGAGCGACTCGCCCCTCGATGTCTTTCTCTACATCTCGTTCTTCCCGCAGCTCGTCGCCGGCCCCATCGTGCGGGCTGCCCACTTCATGCCGCAGCTACAAGCCGAGCCACGCCTGAGCCGGTCCATGGTCTCGCTCGGCATCGTGCTGATCCTGCTCGGCCTGTTCAAGAAGATGGTCATCGCCAACTATCTGGCGACCGAGCTGGTCGACACGGTCTTCTTCGATCCATCGGCCTATAGCGGTGCCGATCTTCTGCTCGCGCTCTACGGCTATGCGGTGCAGATCTACTGCGACTTCTCAGGCTACAGCGACATTGCAATCGGCGTGGCGGCGCTGCTGGGATACCGTTTCAAGTGGAACTTCAACCAACCCTATCGGGCGGCCTCGCTGCAGGAGTTCTGGCGGCGTTGGCATATCTCGCTGTCGGAATGGCTGCGGGATTATCTCTACAAGCCGATGGGCGGAAGCCGATGCGGCGCCGTCAAGACCTACCGCAACCTGTTCCTGACCATGCTGCTCGGTGGCATCTGGCACGGCGCTGCCTTGACCTTCCTGATCTGGGGCGTGATCCACGGCACGGCTTTGGCTGTCGAGCGGCTCGTGATGGCATTCAAAACGACGCCGGCACCTGCGGTGGCGGTGGTCGGTTATGGGCAGGGGGCGATGGGTGGCATGCTCGCCTCCGGAGGTTCCGGCGGCCTGCGGCTGGGTCTGGCGATACGCGTCATCCTGACGTTTCACATTGTCTGCCTAGCCTGGATTTTCTTCCGGGCCGAGAGTCTGGAGTTTGCGATCGACTATCTGGTCAGCCTGTTCAACTGGTCGGAGCCGGCGCAGTTTACCGGGCCGTTCCTGGTTCTGATGGTCGGCCTCTCGCTGGCCGCGCATTTTTTGCCGAGTGACTTGGTGGTGCAGATGGCGCGCCGGCTCGAGCGCTTCGGTCCGATCGCGCTCGGCATCGTTCTCGGGTTTGGAATTCTGCTTATTGAGTCCGTGGCGCCGGAGGGCGTGGCGCCGTTCATCTACTTCCAGTTCTAAGGGGTGTTGAGGTGGAGATGTCTTTCGCATTGGAGTACCGCAAAAGACTGTTGGCTCGGCAGAAGGCGTCGGACGTCGCCGATGCTGAGGCCTTTCCGGCACCTGACGTCGATGCCGCGGAAACCTCTGGCAACCGTTACCGCGTCCTTTGCGCCTTGGTCGTTGCGGCTGTGATTCTCGCCACCTTCAATTCAGGCGCTTTGGTTCACTACGCTCGTGGCTTGGCAGATGGGCCCTTGGGGCCTGGGCCTGTCGAGGTCTCGGAAAGCTGGCATGAGATGATGGAGGCGAAGGGCATCACTCGGCTGGTCGAGGCTATCCGCGGCGGCGTCATGGGCGCGCGAGAGATAAGCTGGGCTGACTTGAGCGCCGGCCTCGGACTCGGGCGCGGCGATGCAACCGCCGCCCCCACGGGTGTCGCCGCTACGGACCAGGACACGATCACGTCGAGCCTGCCCGCCGAGGCGCAGGATGCAGACTCGGCGCGGCCTTAGCGCGCGTCAGCGCGGCAGATCGGACGACCCCATCAGGAAGGCGTCGATGGCATGGGCCGCCTGGCGTCCCTCCCGGATAGCCCAGACCACCAGGGATTGTCCCATGCGCATGTCGCCTGCCGCGAAGACCTTCGGATTTGAGGTCTGGTAGTCCTCGGTGTTGGCCAGGACATTGCCGCGGGCATCCAACTCCAGCCCGAGCTCATTCACCAGCCCTTCATGCACGGGGCTGGCGAAGCCGATGGCGATCAGGACCAGATCTGCTGGAAGAATGAATTCGGTCTCCTGCAGCGGTGTGCGGCTCTCGTCGACGCGCGCGCACTTCACGCCGGTTATGTGGCCCATTTCGCCGACCATCTCCAATGTGCCCGTGGAGAACTCGCGGTCGGCACCCTCGGCTTGGCTTGAGGAGGTTCGGAAACGGACCGGCCAATGCGGCCAGACCATCATCTTGTCCTCCTTCTCGGGCGGTATCGGCCGGATATCGAGCTGCGTGACCGATACGGCCTTCTGCCTGAAGGCCGTTCCAATGCAGTCGCTCGCCGTGTCGCCGCCGCCGATCACGACGACGGACTTGCCTTCCGCCAGGATCGGTGCCTGACCGCTCAGACTCTCTCCGCCCAGACGCTTGTTCTGTTGCACCAGATAGGGCATGGCGAAATGGACGCCGGTCAGGTCGATGCCTGGAACCGGTACCTCGCGCGGCTTTTCCGCGCCGATCCCGAGAAGCACGGCGTCATGATCGTCGACAATGCTCTGAGCCGACACGTCCACGCCGACATTGACGTTGAAGTGAAAGATCACGCCCTCCGCCTCCATTTGGGCTTCCCGGCGGTCGATGTAGTGCTTCTCCATCTTGAAGTCGGGGATGCCGTAGCGTAGCAGGCCGCCGCCCTTGGCCTCGCGCTCGTAGAGATGGACCTCATGGCCGCGGCGCGCGAGCTGTTGCGCTCCGGCCAGTCCCGCCGAGCCTGCGCCGATCACGGCGATGCGCTTGCCGGTCTTGGACTCCGGCGGCCGGGGCCGAATCCAACCCTCTTCCCAAGCCTTGTCGGCGATGGCGCATTCGATGGTCTTGATGGTGACGGGGACGTCCTCCAGAGCGAGTGTGCAGGCTTCTTCGCACGGAGCTGGACAGATGCGGCCCGTGAATTCCGGGAAGTTGTTGGTGGAGTGGAGGTCGCGCGCCGCCTCTTCCCAGTCCTCCCGGTAGACCAGATCATTCCAGTCCGGGATCTGATTGTTGACCGGGCAGCCGGTGTGGCAATACGGGATGCCGCAATCCATGCAGCGTCCGGCCTGACGCACGAGCTCGGCATCGTCGAGCGGAATGATGAACTCTTTGAAATTGCGAATTCGGTCGGCTGCAGGCTTGAAGGCGACGTCCCGTCGTTCGATCTCAAGGAAGCCCGTAACTTTTCCCATCGGTGCCGTTTCTTTGTTTCGCGCCGCCCGTCAGGCGGACTGTTCCGTATCTCGTCAATTCGCCGGCCGTCGCTGGCCGGCGTCGTCATGCAGGCGCGCTGGAGGCATTCTGGCCTCGGCGCGATCCGTCCGTTCGGCCCTGTGCGTGGATTGCGTCTGTCGGGCCTCGGTTTGCGTGGCGTGCGCTACTTGCCCCCGCGCAGCCCGATCTCCAGCTCGCCGGCCCGTCCGGCCTGTTGGCGCTCCATCTCCTCGAGCGCTCTGCGGTACTCCACCGGCATGACCTTCACGAACTTGGACAGATAGGTCTCCCAGTCGTCCAGGATCTGCTTGGCTCTGTCGGAACCGGTATAGTGCAGGTGGTTCTCAATGAGCTGGTGCAGGCGTTCCGCGTCGAACTGCGTCATGTCGTGCCGGACGTCGACGAGGCCGTGACTTTCGAGATCGCCGGCTTGGTGGCGCTGCTGCTCCATGGTCTCGTCCTCAGCCGTCACCGGCTCCAGATCGACCATGGCCAGATTGCAGCGCTGCTCGAAATTTTCCTCCTCGTCGAGGACGTAGGCGATGCCCCCCGACATTCCGGCCGCGAAGTTTCGCCCGGTCTCGCCAATAACGACGACGATGCCGCCGGTCATGTACTCGCAGCCATGGTCTCCCGTGCCCTCGACCACGGCGATGGCGCCCGAATTGCGGACGGCGAAGCGTTCGCCGGCGATGCCGTGAAAGTAGCACTCGCCGTCAATGGCGCCATAAAGCACGGTATTGCCGACGATCATGCTCCGTTCGGGAACGATGCCGCTCTCCTCGGGCGGCCGGACGATGATACGGCCCCCTGAAAGGCCCTTGCCGACGTAATCGTTGCCCTCGCCGACCAAATCCAAGGTGATGCCCGAGGCGAGCCAGGCTCCGAAGCTCTGTCCAGCGGTGCCATGCAGGCGGACCCAAATGGTGTCCTCCGCCAGGCCTTTGTGCCCGTGGCGCTTCGCCACCTCGCCGGACAGCATGGCGCCGGCCGTGCGGTCCGTGTTGCGGATGGCGCAGTCGATCTTGACCGGCTTGCGGTCGTCGAGCGCCGGGCGCGCCAGCTCGATCAGCTTGCGATCGAGCACGTCGTCCAGCAAATGCTTCTGGCGCTCCCGATTATAGAGTGCCACCTCTGTTGGCATTTCCGGCTTGTGGAAGACTTTGCTGAAGTCGAGACCCTGCGCTTTCCAGTGCTCGATAGCGGCGCGCTGGTCGAGGGCGTCGCTTTGTCCGATCATCTCGTCGAACGTGCGGAAGCCCATCCCGGCCATCAGAGCGCGCGCTTCCTCGGCCACGAAGAAGAAGTAGTTGATGACGTGCTCGGGCTTGCCGTGAAAGCGCTTGCGCAGAACCGGGTCTTGGGTGGCGATGCCGACCGGGCAGGTGTTGAGGTGGCACTTGCGCATCATCAGACAGCCCGTGGCGATCAGCGGCGACGTCGAGAAGCCGAACTCGTCGGCACCGAGCAGCGCGCCGACGACCACGTCCCGGCCGGTGCGCATGCCGCCGTCCACCTGCACGGCAACGCGGCCCCGCAGGCGGTTCAGCACCAAGGTCTGCTGTGTTTCCGCCAGGCCGATCTCCCAGGGGCTGCCGGCATGCTTGATGGAGGTGAGGGGGCTGGCGCCCGTGCCGCCCTCGAAGCCCGAAATCGTAATGTGGTCGGCTCGGGCTTTGGCGACACCGGCCGCAACGGTCCCGACGCCCACTTCCGACACCAGCTTGACGCTCACGTCGCCGTCCGGGTTGACGCTCTTCAGATCGTAGATCAACTGGGCCAGATCCTCGATCGAATAGATGTCGTGATGCGGCGGTGGCGAGATCAGACCGACGCCCGGCGTCGAATGCCGCACCTTGGCGATCGTGGCGTTGACCTTATGGCCGGGGAGCTGGCCGCCCTCGCCGGGCTTGGCGCCTTGCGCCATCTTGATCTGCATCATGTCCGAATTCACGAGATATTCGGTCGTGACGCCGAACCGGCCCGAGGCGACCTGCTTGATCGCGGAACGCTCCGAGTCGCCATTGGGCTTCGGCTTGAAACGATCCCGCTCCTCGCCGCCTTCGCCGGTGTTGGATTTGCCGCCGATGCGGTTCATGGCAACCGCCAGCGTCGTATGAGCTTCCCGGCTGATCGAACCGAAGGACATGGCACCGGTCGCGAAACGCTTGACGATCTCGGCCGCCGGCTCGACCTCGTCGAGTGGGATCGGCTTGCGGCCCATCTCATCCGCGCTCCTGAGACGGAACAGGCCGCGGAGCGTCAGCAGCTGCTTGTCCTGATCGTTCACGGCGCGGGCGAAGTCGAGATACTTGTCGGGAAGATTGCCGCGCACGGCATGCTGCAGATCGGCGACGTTATCGGGTGTCCAGCTGTGCACCTCGCCGCGAATTCGAAAGGCGTATTCTCCGCCGACATCGAGGGCATTGCGGTAGATCGGCGCGTCCGAGAAGGCGAGGCGATGCCGCTCGACCGTCTCCTGGGCGATCTCGGCCAGACCGACGCCTTCGATCTGCGTATTGGTGCCCGTGAAGTATCGGTCGACGAAGTCGCTGCGCAGGCCGACGGCGTCGAAGATCTGGGCGCCGCAATAGGACTGGTAAGTAGAGATGCCCATTTTGGACATGACCTTGAGCAGCCCCTTGTCGATGGCCTTGATGTAGCGCTTGAAGAGCTCCTTCGGTGTCAGCTCCTCGTCGATCTCCGGCAGCATCGCCTCGAGCGTGTCGAGGGCCAGATAGGGATTGATGGCCTCCGCGCCGTAGCCGGCAAGCGTGCAGAACTGATGCACCTCATGCGCTTCGCCGGTCTCCACCACCAGTCCGACGGAGGTGCGCAGGCCCTTGCGAATGAGGTGATGGTGCACGGCCGAGGTGGCCAGGAGCGACGGGATCGGGATACGGTCGGGGCCACAGAGCCGGTCCGACAGGATGATGATGTTGTAGTCGTCCCGCACGGCCTTCTCGGCGCGCTCGCACAGGAAGTCCAGCGCGCCCTCCATGCCCTCGGCACCGCGCTCCGCGGAATAGGTGATATCGAGCGTAATGGTCCGGAACTGGTTGTCCGCGATGTCGCCGATCATGCGGATTTTCTCCAGCCCTTCATTGGTCATGATCGGCTGCGCGCCCTCCAGGCGCTTGAGCCGCGAGGTCCCCTCGAGATCGAGAATGTTCGGCCGCGGGCCGATGAAGGTGACCAGCGACATCACCAGCTCCTCGCGAATCGGGTCGATCGGCGGGTTCGTCACTTGCGCGAAGTTCTGCTTGAAATAGGTGTGCAGCAGCTTCGGCCGGCTCGAAAGGGCGGAGAGCGGCGTGTCCGTGCCCATGGAGCCGACGGCCTCCTGCCCCACATGGGCCATGGGGGCCATCAGGAACTTGAGGCTTTCCTGCGTGTAGCCGAAGGCTTGCTGCCGGTCGAGCAGGCTGACATTGGTCCGTGGCGCCTGATGCTCGACCTGCGGCAGGTCGAGGATGCGGATCTGGCCGCGGCTCAGCCATTCCTGATAGGGGTTCGCGGCGGCAAGCTGCGCCTTCAGTTCGTCGTCCTCGATGATCCGTTGCTCGTCGAGGTCGATCAGCAGCATCTTGCCCGGCTGCAGGCGCCATTTGGCGACGATGGTCTCTTCCGGCACCGGCAACACGCCCATCTCGGACGCCAGAATGACCAGATCGTCGTTGGTCACGAAATAGCGTGCCGG
>JAKSBI010000595.1 GCA_022361215.1 Hyphomicrobiales bacterium
GGCGGGCGGCGTCGGCGTCACCATCCAGCGCCGCCGGTCCCGGCCCGGCACCGCGTCGGGACCCTGACCCGTGCCCGCGCGCGTCCTCCTGATGGCCTCCGCCGTCGGCCCCTTCGGCGCCGGCGTCACCGGCGGCGTCTCGCTCTTCGCGCGCAACTCGATCAAGGCGCTACAACAGGACGGGACGGAGGTGACGCTGCTGGCGCCGGAGGGCACCGCGCTCGACAGCATTGCGGTCGAGACGGTCGATGGCGCGTTTCAGCCGTCGGCGGCCTCCCTGGACCGGCCGGCGGAGTTCAAGGTCCCGCCCGACGGCCTCTTGGCCGCGATGCTGGATCGCGCGCGCCGGATGCAGGATCGCTTCGACGCCATCGTGAACCTGAACCACGACTGGCTGCCCCTCTATCTGACGCCGTTCTTCGCGACGCCGCTGCTGCACGTGCCGAACCTCAGCCAGTCGAGCCAGGCCACGGACCGCGCCATCGCGGCGCTGGCGCGGGAGCGGCCGGGCCACGTGGCGGCTCTGAGCCGCGTCCAGGCGGAGGCGCTTGGCCTCGACGATCCGCCCATCCTGCCCTTCGGCCTGGATCTCGACCGCTATCGCTTCGATCCCGACGGCGGACCGGACCTGGCCTGGGCCGGCCGCATCTCGCCGGAAAAGGGCCTGAGCGACGCGGCCGAGATCGCGGCCCGCCACCGGTGCACGCTCGCCGTCGCCGGCTCCGTCGAGGACGCCGGTTACTGGCAGGAGGTGCAGGCGCGCCACGGCGACCGCCTCCGCTATGTGGGATTTCTCGAAACAGACGCCTTCCAGGCCTTCCTAGGCCGAGCCCGCGCGCTCTTGCAGACCCAGACCTGGGTGGAGGCGTTCGGCGTCGTGACGCTCGAGGCCCTGGCCTGCGGCACGCCCGTGGTCGCCTACGCCAAGGGCGCCAACGCCGAGATCGTCCAAGACGGCATCACCGGCCGTCTGGTGCCACCGAATGACGTCGCTGCGGCGGTCGACGCGCTGGCCGACAGCGGTGGGCTGTCGCGGCAGGCATGCCGCGATTACGTGGCGGGGCGCTACGATCTCGGTGCTTTGGCCGCGGCTTATCGTGGTTGGCTGAAGCTGGTGTCGGTCGGCTGAGATCAAGCCACAACGACAACCGCCAACATCACGATCACGCTGCCGGAAACCATAATGAATATGTCGGTCGCAGGCATCCTTCACTCCTGATGCCCCCAACGAAGCTACGCGCAGACCGTTCCGCTGGATCAGGCGCGGAGAAGCGCCAACGCGACAGGTGCCCGGCCTCGGCCGCCTACTCCGGCATCTCGATCGGCCCGCCGGCCTCCTTCCAGCCCTTCAGGCCGCCCTTGATGTGGCCGACGGGTGCGAGCCCCATGCGCTGGGCCGTCTGAGTGGCCAGCGCGGAGCGCCAGTCGGCAGCGCAGTGGAACAGGACGCGCTTGCCCTCGCCGAAGACCGGCTTGAAATAGGGGCTTTCCGGGTCGATCCAGAACTCCAGCATGCCGCGCGGGCAATGGAACGAGCCGGGAATCTTGCCGTCGCGCTTGAGCTCGCGCACGTCGCGGATGTCGACGATCAGCACGCTCTCGTCGTCGACCAGCCCGATGGCCTCGCCGACTTCGACCTCCTCAATCTCCTTCTTGGCTTCCTCGACGAGCTGCTTGACGCCCACCTTCAACGCTTGCGGCATCGATCTCTCCATCTCAATCACGCTGGATTCTCGACGCTGTCATAGCGCAACTGCGGAAGCAGGAACATGCCGGGTTTCGCCGCGGGCCTCTCGGCCGCCGGCGGTGCCGGTGGGAACCGGGTCGGCACCGCCGCGCAGAACGCCGCATTCAGGTCCCGGCTAGATCCAGCCGAGCAGCCAGGCCAGCACGACGACGACGGCCAGCAGACCGACCAGGCCGAACGTCATACCGAGAACGCCGAGATCGGAGACTTCGTTCCGCTTTCGAGAGTCCAAGGCCATTTCGCCCTCCATCTCGAGTGCGCAGGTCCGTTGCTCCAGCGGTCGGGCCTGCGACTTGTTCAACCGCAAGCACCACGAGCTTTGACCGGGCACCAGTATACGACTTTCGTCGTAGAGCCTCAACGCTCTCCGGGAGACGGAAACAGCTTCTGGGTGCGCCCCGTCAGCCAATAGACCAGGAGCCCGGCCCATTCGCGGGCCGCCATATCGACGCGCCTGAGGCCTTGCGACGGCTTGTCGAAGAAGCGCCAACGGTCCTGCGGCCCGCGGGTGCGGTAGTCGACGGGCCAGGGCTCCACGTCCCAGCCGATGGCCCGGAAGCAGCCTATGGACCGGGGCATGTGATAGGCCGAGGTGACCAGCAGCCAGCGCTCGCCGGCGCGGGGCTTCACCAGCGCCTTGGTGAGCCGGGCGTTCTCGAAGGTGTCGCGCGCCCGGTCCTCCAGGATCAGGCGGCTCGGGTCGAGGCCCATGCGCGTCAGGAGCGCCTTGGCGCCGACGGCTTCCTTGCGGCCGGGATAGAGGATGGTGGCGGCCCCGCCGCTGAAGGCGATCTTGGCCTCGGGAAAGCGGCGCGACAGCGCCAGGGCTTCGGTGATGCGCTCGCCCGCCTCGGTGAGCGCCGTGACGCCGCGGGCGAGGCCGACGCGCGTGTCCTGCGCCCCGCCGAGCACGATGATGCCGTCGGGCGCGCGGCCGTCGGCGAGGTCGGCGGCCGCGAACCGCTGTTCCAGCGGCAGCGCGACGATGTTCCCCAAGGGCGACAGGCCGGCGACGAGCAGCAGCACCGCAGCCGCCGCGACCATGCGCCGGCCGGTGCGCGCCCAGCTCGTCCAGATCAGGATCGTGCCCAGCAACAGAAGGATCAGCAGCGCGCTCGATGGCTGGGCCAGGAACCAGCCGACCTTCGCGACGTAGAAGAACATTCAGGCTACCCCCGGATATCCGCAGGCCCGACCCCCGGGCAACCTTCGCTTCATGCGCGCTCCCTGGCGAGCCGCTCGGACTCTCGCTTCAGCATGCGGTTCATGACCTGAAAGCCGGTCTCGATGGCGGCCCGGTTCTGCCGGAGGATGGCGCCGGCGAGCAGGCCGCTGAACACCTCGAACTGCTCGAAGCGGCAGCGCCCGACATCCTCGGGCACGACGCGGAAGCCGTGCTCCGCACTGATCAGGCCGAGGAGCTGCCGGGCGCGCCAGCGGAACTCCTTGCCCTCGTCCAGCTTCACCACCTTCGGCTCGACGCGGATCGTCTTGCCGCCGGGCGCCGACAGGGTGACGGCGAGAGGCGCGTCGGCCGCGAGCCGGCCGGACACGCTCATGAAGGGGTTCCAGCGCTGCCAGCCGTCGAGGTCGGTCAGGACCTCCCAGACCACGTCCGCCGGCGCGCCGATCCCGATCTCTGAATGCAGCGTTCTCAATGCAGACGCTCGATGGCGACGGCCGTCGCCTCCCCGCCGCCGATGCAGAGCGACGCCACGCCGCGCTTGGCGTCACGGGCTTGCAAGGCGCCGAGCAGGGTCACCAGGATGCGCGTGCCCGAGGCGCCGATGGGATGGCCGAGGGCGCAGGCGCCGCCATGGACATTGACCTTTTCGCGATCGAGGCCCAGGTCGCGGATAGCGGCCATGGCAACCACGGCGAAAGCCTCGTTCACCTCGTAGAGGTCGACGTCGTCCTTGGACCAGCCCACCTGCTCCAGGACTTTCTCGACGGCCTTGATCGGCGCGGTCGTGAACCAGGCGGGCGCCTGGGCGTGGGTGGCACAGCCGACGATGCGCGCCAGCGGCGCGATGCCGCGGCGCTCGGCCTCGCTGGCGCGCATCAGCACCTGGGCCGCGGCGCCGTCCGAGATGGAGCTCGAATTGGCGGCCGTCACCGTGCCGCCGTCGCGGAAGGCCGCGCGCATGTTGGGGATCTTCTCGGGGTCCGACTTGAAGGGCTGCTCGTCCTTGACGATCTCGCGGGCGCCCTTGCGGGTCGTCACCGTGACCGCCACGGTCTCGCCCTCGAAGGTGCCGTCCTCGTTCGCGGCCTTGGCCCGGCGGAGCGACTCGATAGCGTAGCCGTCCTGGGCCTCGCGGGTGAACTGGTAGTGCTCGGCCGTGTCCTCGGCGAAGGTGCCCATGAGCCGGCCCTTGTCATAAGCGCATTCGAGGCCGTCCAGGAACATGTGGTCGAGCACCTGGGCGTGGCCCATGCGCAGCCCGCTCCGCGCCTTCGGTAAGAGATAGGGCGCGTTGGTCATGCTCTCCATGCCGCCGGCGACGATGACGTCGCCGGGGCGCACATGCAGCGCGTCATAGCCCTGCATCACCGTCTTCATGCCGGAGCCGCACATCTTGTTGACCGTGGTGCAGGGCACGGACTCGGGACAACCGGCCCCCAGCGCCGCCTGGCGCGCCGGGGCCTGGCCCTGCCCCGCCGGCAGCACGCAGCCCATCAGCACCTCGCCGACCTCGGACGGCGCGACGCCGGCCTGCGCAAGGGCGCCGCCGATGGCAGCCGCACCGATCTCCGGGGCGGTCAGGGGCGCCAGATCCCCCTGAAACGATCCGATCGGCGTGCGGACGCTGCCCGCGATGACGATCGGATCCCTGCTCGCGTCGGTCATGCTGCCCTCCATCGCTCGACTCCGCCGGCACACTAGAGCGTTTTGTCGGCGACCGAAACCGTTGCGCCTGGATTTGGGATCACGGCCAGGGGAGTGGCGCCGACGTGTCGACATGGGACCGGCGCGTTATGCACAGGGCCTGCCGGCGCTTGGCGCAAATGTTGACGACTCACCTCAAGATAGGGAAAACAGACGTTATTCAGTGCGTTGCCTGTGCGTTTGCAGTGTCGGAGTGCGTCTCGTTCCCCGGTTGCTACGTGTAAGAAGGTGCCGCGTATGCCCCCTATTCACATGACGCGTCATGAGCGTTCGTCCCTGGCCCGGCTTGCTGAAAGCGCGTCGCCCTTAAGCGATCTGCCGCCGGACCATGCCGAGAAGCTGGTCAGTCACGGGCTGGCGGAGTGCGACTCCATGCGCATCGTGATCACGCCGAAGGGGCAGCTCGAGCTGTTCCGCCAGCGCTTCCGCAAGCAGACGACACGGCGCGGGCGCCATCCCATGAACGGGCTGGCGCTCGGCGACAGGCGCATCGCCGGGCTGCCCGGCGGCATCGACCGGCCGGCCGCGGCGAACGACGATTTGGCAGACCCCGACGAGGCCTGAGCCCCGGCGCCGCGGCAGCTACTTCTTCTCAGTCAGCGTTTCCGTCAAAGCCTCCCGCCAGTCGCGCAGCTGAATGGCGCGGGCCGCGAGCATGTCGATCGAGCAGGCCGGCCCGGCGACATCGGCCTTGTCGCCCTGGAAGAGCGCATAAGGCAGCCGGCAGTTGGCAGTTGGCAGTGTGGAACCTGTCCCAAAGCCCCTGCGTCTCGCGCAGCTTGGCCTTCTTCTCCGCGCTCAGCTTCGCGCCCAAGGCTTTGAGCTCCTGCACCATCAGACGGCTCCAGAGCACGTATTCGCGCTCGTCGCACTCCATCTGGTCGGCCTTGTGGGCATTGTCCGGATCGGCCTTGCACGGCACCAGGACCCGGCCGACGCAGGCCAGACCGTTGCGGCCGGTCCCGCGCTCGATATCGACACAGGTGTCGATCAGCGCATTGGTCACGCTCGGGTCGCCGGAACGGGCCGTGCCTACCCACCAGAGATAGATCATCAGCGCCAGCACGGGCACCAGGAGGGCGAATCCCCGGCAGGCGAAGGTGAGATAGGGCGGGAGCTTCATGGGACTTGCCCGTTTCCTACTCGATGCCGAACCGTGTCATAGGCCGCGCGCGCAGAAAAGCGGCTCACGTCCTATTCGGGCGGCGTGCGTGCGATACGACGAGGCAAAGCTCTCACGCGCCTCTCTTCCGTCATCCCGGCGCAGGCCCATGACTGTCCGGGATTCGAGCGCAGCCCGTATCTAACCGTCGTCATTGCCGGGCTTGACCCATAGCTGTCCGGTTAAGCGTGTTAAGTGATTGAAATACCTCAACTTGTTAGTCCCGTGTCCAGAGCGCCAGAAATCCAAGATTTCTAAGCTTTATCAACCGGTTATCGAATTTCTGAATTTCTAAACCGGACAGCTA
>JAKSBI010000632.1 GCA_022361215.1 Hyphomicrobiales bacterium
CGCGATCATTCTGATCGCGCCATTGCTCTAGCTCTTTGTTGAAGCATGTCTTTTGTCCCGAAACCGGTATCCACTTTCGGGAGACATGCTCTAGAGCCTGTCGCGATCATTCTGATTCGCGCCATTGCTCTAGCTCTTTGTTGACGCATGTCTTTTGTCCCGAAACCGGTACCCACTTTCGGGAGACATGCTTTAGTGCGGTGGCGGCCGCGAGGCCGCCCCGCGCTTTTTCGGCTTATTGGTATCGGCCGTGCTTCTGCAGCACCTCGATCTTGTAGCCGTCCGGGTCCTGCAGGAAGAAGAAGCGCGCCATCAGGGCGCCGTCGCGATGGAACTCCTTGATGTCGGTGGGCGCGAGCCCGAGCGCCACATGCCGGGCGTGCTCGGCGTCGAGGTCGTCCACCGCCACCGCCAGGTGACCGTAGCCGTTGCCGTGGTCGTAGGGCTCGGTCTGGCCGTGGTTGACGGTCAGCTCGACCTCGAAGTCGGCCTCGCCGTTGCGCATGTAGACCAGCGTGAAATCGTCGAACGGAAACCGGGCGGCCACGTCCAGCTCGAAGGCCTTCCGGTAGAAGTCGACGGACGTCTCCTCGTCGAGCACCCGGACCATGGTGTGAATGGCTTTCGCCATGGACTCTCCTTTCTCGGCAGGCGGGATGACACGTCGCACGGGCCCCGTCGAGGCCGGGGGCCGTGCGACGACGCGAGACCGGCCATCGGATGTTCGAAGATCGGCCCGCGTCACCGCGAAAAGGTACGCCTTTCAGCCCTGCGCAGGTGGTAGCGGAATACTACGGCGCGGCTATTCGGCGGCGACGGGCGCGTGCCGCAGGTGCGCCGCAGCTTCCGCGCGCAGCGCCACCTCCACCGGCTCCCGGCCGCGCACCTCCGAGACATAGGTCAGGCAGGCACAGCGCAGCAGCGAGGTGAAGTTGGCGACCTCGCCCCGCAGCTCCAGGATCTCGTCGTGCAGCAAGCTCAGAAACCGCGGCAGGCTCATGTCCTGGCTCTCCGCGATCTCCTCCAGGATCGTCCAATAGGCGCGCTCGAGACGAATGCTGGTCGAGTGCCCGTCGAGGCGCAGCGAGCGCGTGACGCACTCGTAATTCTCCGGGGACTGCCCGGCAAAGATCCGGCACATGGCCATTCCTCCCTGTGCGTCTTTGTTGGGGACGAGTATAGCCCACGCGCGGAACGGGCCAAGGGCGGCGAGGGCGCTTCGAGCAGAGCCCCCCTCCGTCATCCCCGCGAAAGCGCAGTGCTGTCCGGGATTCTGGGAGCGCGTCGACCTGCATGGCAGCGGCAGCCTTGGTTTCCGGCCTGAAGGTGTGGGCCCGGACAGCCGTTCGGACGGTCTACCGCGCCCTCGATTTTCGTCATGCCCGGACCTGATCCGGGCATTCATTCCATTGGCCTCTCGGCAAATTCGAGAGGAAACGGCAGGGAGTGCCGGGTCAAGCCCGGCAATGACGACGGTTGGGTATGGGCTGCGCTCGAATCCCGGACAGCACTGCGCTTTCGCGGGGATGACGGAGGGGGGTGGCGGCTTCGCCGCGTCGCAGCCCCGCTCAGGCCCAGGGCCGGGCCGCCTCCGCCTTCTCCTCGAACGACGAGATGGCGTCCGCCTTCTGCAGCGTCAGGCCGATGTCGTCGAGGCCCTCGAGCAGGCAGTGCTTGCGGAACGGGTCGATCTCGAAGGCGATGGTGCCGCCGTCGGGACCGCTGATCTCCTGCGCCTCCAGGTCGACGGTGATGGTGGCGTTGGCGCCGCGCTCGGCATCGTCCAGGAGCTTGTCGATCTCCTCCTGCGGCAGGCAGATCGGCAGGATGCCGTTCTTGAAGCAGTTGTTGTAGAA
>JAKSBI010000040.1 GCA_022361215.1 Hyphomicrobiales bacterium
CTGATCGAGAGCCTGACGCGCGGCCGGACGTTCTGGCGGGCCGTCTATTTCCTGCCCGTGATGTCCACCCTGATCGCCATGGCCGTGGTCTGGGAGTTCATGATGAACGCCAAGTTCGGCATGATCTCCCAGGTGCTGCTGCAGCTCGGCATCGAGCCGAAGAGCTGGCTGCAGGAGCCGGACACGGCGCTCCTCGTGCTCTGCCTGATCGCTATCTGGCAGGCGCTCGGCTTCAACATGGTGCTGTTCATGGCGGGGCTGACGTCGATCCCGCGCGAGCTCTATCACGCGGCCGAGGTCGACGGCGTGGGCTCGGCCTGGGACCGTTTCTGGCTGGTGACCTGGCCGCTGCTGAGCCCGGTGACGATGTTCGTCGCGGTGATCACCGCCATCCGCTCCTTCCAGGTGTTCGACACGGTGCACGTGCTCACCAAGGGCGGGCCCGACAACGCCTCCATGGTGCTGGTCTACCAGATCTACCAGGAGGGCTTCGAGTTCTTCCGCTCGTCCTACGCCTCGGCGCTGACCGTGGTCTTCCTGCTGTTCATCTTCGGGCTGACGCTGATCAAGGTCTTCGTCATCGAGAAGCGGGTGCACTACACATGAGGACCCTTCCCTGGGGCGAGGCGCTGAAGCATCTGGTGCTGGCCGCCGGCGCCGTGATCATCCTGGCGCCGTTCTATCAGATGATCATCACGTCGCTGAAACCCTCGCTGGAGATCGCCGAGGGCTCGCTGGCGCTGTTCCCGCGGGACTGGCATGCGGTGGAGAACTACCGCGAGGCCTTCACGGTGGCGCCGCTGGGGCGCTTCCTGCTGAACGGCGTCATCGTCACCGTGTCGATCTTCGTGCTGCAGGTGATGGTCGCGCTGCCCTGCGCCTATGCGCTCTCGAAGCTGCGCTGGTGGGGCCGGGACGTGGTCTTCGCGCTGGTCCTGCTCTGCCTGCTGATCCCGCCGCATGCGGTGGCCATTCCGGTCTACCTGCTGTTCTACAGCATCGGCATTCTCGACACCTACGCCTCGCTGGTGGTGCCCTGGACGATCTCGGTCTTCGGCATCTTCCTGATGCGCCAGTTCTTCATGACCGTGCCGGACGATCTGGTGGACGCCGCCCGCATGGACGGGATCTCGGAGCTCGGCATCGTCTGGCGGGTGATGCTGCCGACCGCCATTCCGGCGATCACCGCCTTCGGCATCTTCTCGGTCATCTCCCATTGGAACGACTATTTCTGGCCGCTGATCGTGCTCTCGTCGCGCGACCTCTACACGCCGCCGCTTGGCGTGACGGTCTTCCGCAACGACGAGTTCGGCTTCGAGTTCGGCCCGCTGATGGCGGCGGCCACCGTCATCATCGCGCCGCTGGTGATCGCCTTCCTGGTGGCGCAGCGGCGCTTCATCGAGGGGATTACGCTGACCGGAATGAAATGAGGTGCAACGGCTGCGTTGCGCCGCGCGTTTCGCGCCGCCGGCCCTTCACGCAGGGCGGCCGACGGCGAGGAAAGTGAGGAACCGGAGGGTCCAGCTCCGGTTCCTCGGGACACCACCAATAGGAGGTTATCAGATGCAATTCCGCACTATCGCCGGTGCCATTGCGGTCTCGGCCCTGATGGCGGGCGCCGCCCAGGCCGTCGAGATCGAGGTGCAGTACCCTTATGCGCACCTGTTCAAGGAAACCTACAAGCAGATCGTCGCCGAGTTCAACAAGGCGCACCCTGACATCAAGGTGAAGCTGAGGGCGCCTTACGAGTCCTACGAGGACGGCTCGCAGAAGGTCCTGAGGGAAGCCATCACCAAGCGCATGCCCGACATCACCTTCCAGGGCCTCAACCGCCAGCGCATTCTGGTGGAGAAGGGCATCGCCCAGTCGCTCGAAGGCTTCATCGCCAAGGAGAGCGACTTCGAGAAGGACGGCTATCACAAGGCCATGCTGGATCTCGGCACCTTCGACGGCAAGGTCTACGGCATCCCGTTCTCGGTCTCGCTGCCGATCTCCTACTACAACATGGACGTGCTGAAGAAGGCCGGCTGGACCAAGCCGCTGCCCACCACCTGGGACGGCGTCATCGAGGTCTGCAAGGCCATCGCCGCCTCCGGCCAGCAGGTCGACACCATGTTCTGGGGCTGGAACATCACCGGCAACTGGTTCTGGCAGGCGCTGAACTGGTCGAAGAACAACCCGATGCTCGACAAGACCGAGACCAAGGTGAACTTCGACAACGAGCACGGCAAATGGGCCATGCGCACCTTCGCCAGGCTGGTGAAGGAGTGCAAGATGCCGAACTACAACCTGAAGGAGGCCATGGGCAACTTCTCGGCCGGCAAGATCGGCATGTATTTCTGGTCGATCTCGGCCCTGCAGCGCGTCACCAACGACAGCAAGGGCAAGTTCGAGCTGAAGACCGGCCTGTATCCCTCGGTCGAGCCCACCGGCGGCCTGCCGGCGGGCGGCAATGCGGGCATGCTGCTGGCCACGGACCCGGAGCGCGCGGCCGCGGCCTGGACGTTCCTCAAGTTCGCCACCTCGGGCCGGGGTGCCGCCATCGTCGCCGAGACCACCGGCTACATGCCGCCGAACAAGAAGGCCAACGAGGTCGTCCTGAAGGACTTCTACGCGAAGAACCCGAACAAGTTCGTCGCCGTCAAGCAGCTCCCTCTGCTGCGGGAGTGGTACGCCTTCCCCGGCAAGAACGGCCTGAAGATCACCAAGATCATCGAGGACGCCTTGCAGTCCATCGCCACCGGCGAGCGCATGAACGAGCCGGACAAGGTGCTGGCCGAGATGTCCGAGAAAGTCCAGAAGCTGCTGCCGAAGCAGGGCAGCTAGCCCCGCTCGGCTCTCCCTGGGGCGCCCGCTCGCGGGCGCCCCATCTTCCCCCTTTTTTCTCGTCAGCCTTTAAGCGCAGCCCGCCATCGAGCCACGAAACCAACAAAGCCCATGAAGCTCATTCACATCACCGACATCCATCTCTCGCACGAAGGCACCGAAGTCCTGGGCAGCGATCCCGGGCGGAACCTGGCCCAGTGCCTCGCCCATGTGAGCGCCAACCACGCGGACGCCGCGCTCTGCGTCGTCACCGGCGACCTGGCCCATTGGGGCGAGCGGGCGGCCTACGACCATCTGCGCGCGCGGCTCGACGGCTTTCCGCTGCCGGTGCGGCTGATGATCGGCAATCACGACGACCGGGCCACGTTCCTCGACGCCTTCCCGGAGTCGCCCGTCGACCCGAACGGCTATGTGCAGTGGAGCGAGGAGACCGGCGCCGGCCGGTTTCTCTATCTCGACACGGTCGAGCCGCTGACCCATGCGGGCCACTACGGCGCGGACCGCCAGGCCTGGCTGCGGGCGGAGCTGGCGGCGGCCGGCGAGACGCCGTGCTACCTCTTCATGCACCATAACCCCATGCCCATCGGCATCGCGGCGCCGGACGCCATCGGCCTCACGGACACCGGTCCCTTCCGGCAGATCCTGCGCGAGCATGCCGGTATCGTCCGCCACGTGTTCTTCGGCCATTGCCACATGCCGATGTCCGGCACCATCGAGGGCATCCCCTTCGCCAGCCTGCGCGGCACCAACCACCATAGCTGGCAGGACTTCTCCGGTGGGGCCAAGCTGAAGCAGGCCGATCTGACGCCGCTCTACAACGTGGTGCTGATCGACGGCGCCACCTGCGTCGTGCACTCCATCGACTACAGCTACGACGGCCCGCTCCGCGAGTTCGGCACCTCCTTCGAGGACTGGGCCGAGCGCGCCGAGGAGCAGGGGGTGGAGGTGCGGACCGTCGC
>JAKSBI010000018.1 GCA_022361215.1 Hyphomicrobiales bacterium
CCCATGTGGGCTACCTGCCGCAGGACGTGGAGCTGTTCCCGGCCACGGTGGCGGCCAATGTGGCGCGGCTGAGGCCCGACCCGGACCCGGCGGCCATCGTGGCGGCGGCCGAGCTGGCGTGCATGCACGAGCTGATCTCGCAGCTGCCCGAGGGCTACGCCACCGCGATCGGCGCCGACGGTGCGCCGCTCTCCGGCGGCCAGCGGCAGCGGGTGGGGCTGGCGCGCGCCTTCTTCGGCGCGCCGCAGCTGGTGGTGCTGGACGAGCCGAACGCCAACCTGGACGGCGACGGCGAGGCGGCCCTGTCGGCCGCGCTCGGCAAGGCCGGGGAGCTGGGCATCACCGTGGTGACCGTGACCCAGCGCCCGGCGGTGCTGCGTGCGGTCGACAAGATCCTGCTGCTGCAGGACGGCGTGATCGAGACGTTCGGGCCGCGCGACGAGGTGATGGCGCGCCTGATGCGCTCGCAGCAGAGCACGCAAGCGGCCGCGCGGGCCGGATGAGGAGCGGACGGTCATGAGCGATCCGGCACGAGGTTCGGAGGACTGGCATGAGGCGGTGCCCAAAGGCATCCTGCGGCCGGCCCTGATCGGGCTCGCGCTCCTCTTTGCCGCCTTCGCAGGCTTCGGCGTCTGGGCCGGCACGGCGCCCATCAGCGGCGCCGTCGTGGCCAGCGGCAGCTTCATCGCCACTGGCCAGAACAAGATCGTGCAGCATCTGGAGGGCGGCATCGTCCGGGAGATCCTGGTGAAGGAGGGCGACGCCGTGGCGCCCGGCGACGTGCTGATGCGGCTCGACGACACCGCGGCGCTGGCGCAGCTCAGGCGCCTGGTGCTGAAGCGCACCCGGCTGCTCGCCATGCATGCCCGCCTCGATGCCGAGCGGCGGTCGCGGGCCGAGATCGCCTTTCCCGAAACGCTCGAACGGGAGGTGGGCGACCCGGAGGTCCGCGCCATTATCGACGGGCAAAGGATCGCGTTCGCGGCGCGCCGGGACGAGATGGCGAGCGAGACGGCCGTGCTGGAGCAACGCATCGCCGCCGTGCGCGAGGAGATCGGCGGCCTCGAAGCGCAGCGCACGGCAAGCGTCGCCCAGCTCGATCTGATCAACCGGGAGATCGTGGGCCAGGAGAGGCTCTACGGGAAGGGGCTCGCCAAGCTGACCGCCCTGCTCGCTTTGAAGCGCGCCAAGGCCAAGCTCGAAGGCGCGCGCGGCGAGTTCTCGGCCCGGATCGGCCGCGCCAAGGAGCGCATCACCGAGACCAGGAGCCAGATCCTCCATCTCCGCTCGAAGCGCATCGAGACGGCGGTCGAGGAGCTGCGCCAGGTGGAGGCCGAGCGCGACGACGTGGAGGAGCGGCTGAAGGCGGCGCGCGACGTGCTGACCCGCATCGAGGTCCGCGCGCCGGTCAAGGGCATCGTGGTGAAGCTCTCGCACCACACGCCCGGCGGCGTGGTCTCGGCCGGCCAGGAGATCCTGGAGCTGCTGCCGGTGGAGGACGAGCTGCTGGTCGAGGCGCTGGTCCGGCCCATGGACATCGACCTGGTCCGGGCCGGCAGCACGGCGCAACTGCGCCTGACCGCGCTCAACCAGCGCATCACGCCGATGGTGCCGGGCCGCGTCAGCTACGTGTCGGCGGACACCATCGAGGGCAAGCAGCAGGGCGAGACCTTCTACGTCTCCCGCATCCGCATCGACGAGGCCGAGGCCGGAAAGGTCGAAGGCTTCAAGGCGGCGCCCGGCATGCCCGTCGAGGTCTATATCGAGACCGGCGCGCGGACCTTCCTGCAATATCTGATGCAACCCATCTCCGACAGCTTCTCGCGGGCCTTCCGGGAGAGCTGAGCGCAGCGACATCACCGAAAGAAGGAGAGAGAGCCCATGGCCAAGAGCGCCGTCCAAGCCGAGCCGCAAACCAAGCCCCGCAGGCCGTCGGAGCGGGACCAGACGGCGGCGCCCAAGCTCGAAACGGTCGCCGAGGCCGAGGAGGCTCGCCCGGCCGGCGCGCCGGAGGCCCTGTTCGAGATCACCACCTCGCGGCAGTTCGAGTCCTGGCTCGCGGAGCAAGGCGTCAACCTGGCCTTCACCACCTATCAGGCCGGGAAGCTGTTCTTCCTCGGCCTCGACGAGACGGGCCGGCTCTCGGTGTTCAACCGCACGCTTGAGCGCTGCATGGGCCTCGCCTACGCCGACGACACGCTCTCAGTCGCCTCGCTCTATCAGATCCTGACCTTCGTGGATGCGGCGGCGGGCCAGCCGGAGGGCGGCATCGACGGCTCCCTGTTCGTGCCGCAGGCGAGCACCTTCACCGGCGACGTGGACGCCCACGACCTGGCGATCCGGCCCGACGGCGGCATCACCTTCGTCAACACGCTCTTCAGC